>JBDTTS010000077.1:0-8948 GCA_039930525.1 Actinomycetes bacterium
GTCTTCGCCCATCAACGTCGCAAACGTCTCATCGGCCTGAATCGCGTCTTCAAGCGTGACTTGAAGAAGCACGCGACGGTCGGCGTCCATGGTGGTCTCCCACAACTCGTCGGCGTTCATCTCGCCGAGACCCTTGTAGCGCTGAATGCCTTCTTCTTTCGGCAGCTTGCGTCCGGCGGCCACTCCGGCCTCGATCAGTGCCGACCGCTCACGGTCGCTGTACGCGTAGTCAGCATCTTCGCGCGACCACTTGATCTTGAAGAGCGGAGGCTGCGCCAAATAGACGTACCCCTCTTCAATCAGCGGCCGCATGAAGCGGAAGAGCAACGTCAGCAGGAGCGTGCGGATGTGCTGACCGTCGACATCGGCGTCGGCCATGAGCACGACCTTGTGGTAGCGCAACTTCGCGAGATCAAACTCTTCGTGGACGCCAGTGCCCAGCGCAGAAATCATTGCCTGCACTTCGTTGTTCTGCAGCACGCGGTCGATCCGGGCCTTTTCGACGTTCAGGATCTTGCCGCGGATCGGCAGGATCGCCTGAGTCTGCGGGTTCCGCCCGTTTCGGGCGCTGCCGCCAGCTGAATCACCCTCGACAACGAAGATCTCGCACTCTTCGGGGTTGTTTGACGAGCAGTCGATCAACTTGCCGGGGAGGCCGCCGCCCCCCAGCAGTCCCTTGCGGTTGCGGGCCAGGTCGCGCGCCTTACGCGCCGCGATGCGAGCGGTTGCCGCATTGATTGACTTTCTCGCGATCTCTTTGCCCTCAGCAGGGTTGGCGTCGAGCCACGCGGCCAACTGATCATTGGTCACCTTCTGCACAAACGTCTTCGCGTTGGCGTTGCCAAGTTTGGTCTTGGTCTGGCCCTCGAACTGAGGCTCACGGAGCTTGATCGACACGATGGCCGTCAAGCCCTCACGGATGTCTTCACCGGAGAGGTTCGGGTCTTTGTCTTTGAGAAGATTCCATCGCTCACGTGCGTAGCGGTTCATCAGCGACGTCAACGAGGTGCGGAACCCCTCTTCATGTGCGCCACCTTCATGCGTGTTGATCGTGTTGGCGAACGTGTGCACGCCTTCGATGTAGTCGCCGTTCCACTGCATCGCGACCTCAAGGCTCATGCCGAGCTCGGTGTCTTCGGCGCCGTACTCGATCACGTTGGAGTGAACCGGGCCGGTTTTGCTGCGCGAGTTGATGTGCCGGACGAAGTCGGCGATGCCTCCCTCGTAGTAGTAGACGACATGGCGCGGCTCCTCGACGTCAGCGTCGAGGTCAGAACCACCATCGACCAGGTCAGTGGGTCGGTCGCGCTCGTCGGTGAGCTCGATGGTGAGGGCACGGTTGAGAAAGGCCATCTCTTGAAGCCGGCGTGCCAACGTGTCGAACGAGTAGACCGTGCTGTCGAAGATCTCGTCGTCAGCCCAGAAGGTGACTCGGGTACCCGTGATGTCGGTGGGCTCACCCTTGGCCAGCGGCGCAGTTGGGACGCCGCGCTCATAGGCCTGACGCCAGACGAAGCCGTCGCGGTGGACCTCAACCTCGAGTCGGCTCGACAGCGCGTTGACGACTGAGACGCCCACGCCGTGGAGTCCGCCAGAGACCGAGTAGCCGCCACCCCCGAACTTGCCGCCGGCATGAAGAACGGTAAGCACCACCTCGACTGCCGGACGCTTCTCGACCGGGTGCTCGTCGACTGGTATGCCACGTCCGTTGTCGACGACGGTGACCGATCCGTCGCGTTGCAGCGTGACTGAGATCTTGTCGGCCTCGCCGGCCATCGCCTCATCTACGCAATTGTCGACGACCTCTTGTACGAGGTGATGCAGGCCCCGTTCACCGGTGGAACCGATGTACATGCCGGGGCGTTTGCGTACCGCCTCGAGGCCCTCAAGGACCTGGATGTCAGTGGCGTCGTAGGACAACGGTGGACTCCGTTCAAGGGCCACTGCGTGCTCTGCGAGAGTGCTGCGGAGCGGCCCAAGGTGAGGGATGAGAGGGTGCACGAGCCTGGAGAGACAATCGACCAGATCAACGTGCTGATTCTACCTTGTATCGACGACAGAATGCCTATTCCCGGCCCATGCCGACTGTCTGGTGCGACCCACGTGCAGGGAGACGACCCGCTATACGCGGGTGGCAGAAATCACGCGTCCTGCTGCGTTTTCACGCGTCGTGCCGCTCAGCCGTAGGTGTCGCGGGGACCTCGGCCCTTGACCCGCAACTTGCCCTTCTTCCAGGACGGCCCTTGGGGGCCAAGCACCTGCAGGTGCGTGACAGTGCCAGCGCCCAAGTCGTCGTTGAGGCGTGCGAGCAGCGTGGGGGCCAACATGCGCACCTGAGTTGCCCACGCGGTGGAGTCGGCGCGCACCGTGAGCTTGCCTGCCTCGAACTGCTCGGGCTCACAGTGTTGCGAGACGTCTGCTCCGACAATCTCAGGCCATCGTCCTTCGACGCCACCGACCGCCAGCGGTGCGGTCCAGCCGCGTTCGCCCACCAGATCGTCGACCGCTCGTCCGATCGACTGCGGGTCGCGCTCATCGGGACCGGCCCCCGAGTAGCTACCGGCCTCAGTGACGCGGCGGCGGCGTGGGCGCGCCCGCTGCCGGCGAGGGGCCGCCTTGGAGGCAGCTCGAACCTGAGCGAGCAGCGAGACCGAGAGGTCGGGCAGGGCGGCGTCGCCCGTGTCGTTCGACGGTCGGTCTGCTGGTCGGTCGGGATCTGCCCCGTCAGCGGTCACGGTGCCCCCCGTCCCTCGGGTTGGTCTGCCTCGATCGTGCCTGCGTCGACAGTAAACCGATCCCCCGACAAAGCGCGAGGAATGTCGTCGGCGACCGCCGCTGTCACCAACACCTGCTCAGCACCCACCACCATCTGCGCCAGACGCTCACGACGCGTCACGTCCAGTTCAGCGAACACGTCGTCGAGGATGAGCACCGGATCGTCTCCGTCAATCCGTAGCAGCTCAAACGATGCCAACCGCAGCGCAAGGACTATGGACCACGATTCGCCATGTGAGGCGTAGCCCTTGGCCGGATGCTCTCCCAGAAGCAGGACGAGATCGTCGCGGTGTGGTCCGGCCAGCGTCACTCCCCGCTGCAGCTCATCCTTCTCAACCCGCTGCAGGGCGTCGAAGAGTTCTTCGGCGATGCACTCACGTGTCTGGTGTTGGTCAAGCGGGGACGTGCCGGTCCACGATGCTCGATAGTCCAGCCGCGCGTCGCCTCCGGTCGGAGCCAGGTCTCGGTACGCCGCGCCCACCGGATCTTGAAGATGAGATACCAGGGTCAGTCGTTCGTGAAGTAGCTCGCTGCCCAACTTGACAAGATGGTCGTTCCACACCGCGAGGGTGCTGGCATCGAAGGAACCCCTGGTAGACATCGCACTTTTCAGTAACGCGTTGCGCTGCTTGAGGGTGCGCTCGTAGTCCGCTTTGACTCCAGCCAGCCGAGGCGTTCGCAGCATCATCAGTTCGTCGAGAAAGTTACGTCGGGCGTCGGGATCACCACGCACCAGATTTAGGTCTTCTGGCGCAAACATCACGGTACGCAAAACACCCAGCAGTTCACGAGGACGCGGCAGGGGCGATTTGTTGATCCGCGCTCGGTTGCTCTTGCCTGGCACAACCTCGACTTCGAGCAACAGACGTCGCCCTGATCGCTCAACAGTCGCTCGAACGACCGCGACTTTGGCCTCATGGCGCACGAGTGGCTGATCGGACGCCACCCGGTGGCTGCCGAGCGTGGCGAGGTAGCCGATGGCTTCGACGACATTCGTCTTGCCCTGACCGTTGCGGCCGACCAGAACCGTCACACCTGGGTTGAAAGTGATCTGAACATGGTCGTAGGAACGAAAATCAACAAGTTCGATTGCCGCGACGTACACCGAGGCCAGGTCAGCCGGACAGCCGCACCGGCATGATCAGGTACCGGTAGCTGCCGTCGCTCGCGGTCTCGGGCTCGGTGCGACCGGCAATGACTGCGGGCTTCGTCGACGTCGTGAACGATATCTCGGTGTAAGCCGTGCCAAGAGCGGCGATGCCCTCTTGCAGAAACTGGGGATTGAAGGCAATCGCGAGCTCATCGCCGGTGTATGTGCAGCTCAGGGTCTCGACGGCTTGCGCTTCATCGCCGGCTCCGGCTTCGACAACCAGTTGCCCCTCGCCGAATGCCAATCGAACTGGGGTATTGCGGTCGGCCACCAGGGCGACCCGCTTCACGGTCTCGAGCAGAGCCGCCAACTCGATGACGGCCACCGAACTGGACTCTGAGGGCAAGAGTGCGCGGTACTTCGGGAACTCACCGTCGAGAAGGCGGTTGGTGGTGCGCCGGCTCTCTTTGCCTGCCGATCCCTCAAAACCGATCAGGCCCTCACCGGACCCACTCCCTGCTAAGGCAATGGTGACGGATTCAGCGTCGGCGAGTGCGCGCGCTGTGTCGGCCAACGACCGTCCTTGGACCAGCGCCACGGTCGTCATGTCGGTACGACCCGGCGCCCAGTGCAACTCACGCACCGCGAGGCGGTAGCGGTCAGTTGCTGCGAGCACGAGGCGATCTTCTTCGAACTCAACCCGGATCCCGGTCAGCACCGGCAATGTGTCATCGCGTCCGACGGCCACGGCGACCTGCGAAACCGCAGCAGCGAAGACATCGCCGGGCAATGTGCCAGCGGCATCGGGCATGACGGGCAGCGAGGGGTAGTCCTCGCGAGGCAGAGTCTGCAAACTGAACTTCGACGTGCCGCAGACCAGCTGCGCCTTGCGATCGCCGTCTTCAGTCGTCACTTCTACCGGCCGATCAGGAAGGCTGCGGGTGATGTCGGCCAGCAACCGGCCCGACACCAGGATGGATCCTGGCTCGCTGACCTCAGCTTCGACCTCGACCCGAGCCGACACTTCGTAGTCGAATGAGCTGAGGATCAACCCGCCGTCCTCGGCGTCGATCAGTAAGCCCGCAAGGACCGGCAGTGGTGGACGAGTGGGCAGGCTACGCGCAGCCCAGGCGACAGCCTCGGCGAAATCGTCGCGTTCGACGCGGAACTTCACGGAAATCCTCCGGATCAGAACGGTGGATGCAGGACGCACGAGCGTACCTGCATCGAGATCGTCACTCTAGGTGATCGGTGACGAGACAAGTGTGGGTGGCTTACTGCGGTGCTTGTGAGTGGTGATGATGAGATATTCGTCGTCGTAGTCGGTGCGGTGGAAACTGGGGACGGTGAGCATCGGTGCAGGTCACAACGGTGAGTGGCGTCCACAGCCGGTTGTGTCTGATGGGCGACTGGTAGGTGGCCGGGCGTGGACAACGAGATGAACGGTTGATGATGTCCACCGGCTGTCCCCAGGAAAGCCGCCGAAAGCGGCGCTTCATCCACAGGGTTGTCCCCAAGGTGTGCACCCAGAGTGATGGAGGGGGGTCGACGGAGCGTCAGGTGGGTCATCCTTGCCGCGCCTGCGACTTGATCCGGTTGGTGAGTTCGGTCACCTGGTTGTAGACGCTGCGTCGTTCGGCCATGAGCTGCCGGATCTTTCGGTCGGCGTGCATCACTGTGGTGTGGTCGCGGCCACCGAACTGCTGGCCGATCTTGGGGAGCGACAAGTCGGTGAGCTCACGGCAGAGGTACATGGCGATTTGGCGAGCGTTGACCAGCACCCGGCTTCTGCTCGAGCCACAGAGGTCGTCGAGGGTGAGTCCGAAGTAAGCCGCGGTCTGCGCCATGATCAGTGCGCTCGTGACTTCTGGACCGCTGCTCTCGGGGATCAGGTCTTTGAGAACAATTTCGGCTAGCGACAGATCGACGGGCTGCCGATTGAGGCTGGCGAACGCGGTCACGCGGATGAGGGCGCCTTCAAGCTCACGGATGTTGGTAGCGATCTTGCTGGCGATGAACTCCAGAACCTCAGGTGAGGCCTGCAGTTTCTCTTGTGCGGCCTTCTTTCGCAGGATCGCGATGCGGGTCTCAAGGTCGGGGGGCTGGACGTCGGTGGTGAGGCCCCAGGTGAAGCGGGTGCGCATGCGATCTTCGAACCCGGACAGCTGTTGCGGTGAGACGTCACTGGTGATGACGATCTGTTTGTTGGCGGTGTGCAGTGTGTTGAAGGTGTGGAAGAACTCCTCTTGGGTCTGCACTCGCCCCTGCAGGAACTGGATGTCGTCAATGAGGAGGACGTCGATGTCGCGATAGCGGCGTTGAAAGGCTTGCGCTTTGTCGTCGCGAATCGAGTTGATGAAGTCGTTGGTGAACTCTTCAGAGCTGACATAGAGCACCCGGGTGCCGGCGTAGAGGTTGCGTGCGTAGTGACCAATGGCATGGAGCAGGTGGGTCTTGCCCAGACCCGAGCCGCCATAGATGAAGAGCGGGTTGTAAGCCTTGGCAGGAGCCTCAGCCACCGCGACAGCTGCGGCATGGGCGAATCTGTTGCTGGCCCCGATCACGAACGTGTCGAACGTGTACTTGGGGTTGAGCCGCGAGTCGGAGTCGAAGCGGGGGACGGGCGTGCCGGTGCCGGGTCGACCCGTCGGGTCGGCGGACACCCGAGTGGCGTCAGCAGCGAGCGTCTCGGCGTCCAACTCGTCGTCGTCGGCCGACGAGTTCTCACCGCCGAGCTCTGGCTCAACGGTGACGGCGATCCGCACCTCGCGGCCGAGTTCACGCGAAAGGACCTCAGTCACGTGTGGGCGCAGCCGGCTCTCGATCAGATCCTTGGTGAACTCATTGGGCGCCGCGAGTAAGGCGGTGTCCTCGACCACGCCGACCGGCCGGGTCAGTCGGAGAAAGGCGCCTGCCTGGGGTCCTGCTTCGTCGGCCAGGGTGTCGAGCACCCGGTTCCACACGGTGGTGAGGTCGTGCGTCTGCGTGGTCACAGGTGCCCTTCCACTTCTCCCCGAGTAGTAGCGGTCGGTTGTCCACAACCGAAAGTCGCAGTTCAGAGCCTTTTTCCACACGTTCATCCACAGGCTGTGGGTGAAGCGACGTGGCCACCGGAAGCAGCGAGCGGCCTCCGGCCGGCGGTTCTGACGACGCGGGCGGACGTTACCGGTCCGCAGAGGTGGCGTCTAGCGGTTGTCCACAACGAGCACCCACCGTACCGAGGGACGTTCGGCGTGTCTCCTCCGCCCCCCGGTCATTTTCTGAGAAGATGGATAGTTGTCGAATTCTTGCCAGGGCTAGCCCCCGTTTGACCTGCCCGGGGTCGTCCGTTGTACCGTAGGCCGTTCCGGACGCCCCTGGTGTCTAGTGTGCTTGATCACCCTTGCCTTACCCACCGCCTAGCGGGGGCTGCCCCCGCCTTGCCTGACCGCTATCCCGGAGCTCCTCGTGTCGAAGCGTACGTTCCAGCCCAACAACCGTCGTCGGGCCAAGACCCACGGCTTCCGGCTTCGCATGCGCACTCGTGCCGGCCGGTCGATCCTTTCCTCGCGCCGCCGTAAGGGCCGCGCCCGCCTCGCTGCCTGACGGTGCTGCCTGCCGCTCACCGGATGCGACGGAGCGTCGATTTCGCCGCTGCCGTTCGTGGCGGACGCCGCTCGGCCCGCCCCACAGTGGTCCTTCACGTGAGGTCGAGGCCTGCCTGCAATGAACCTGCACTAGTGGGTTTGGTTGTCAGCAAGTCGGTCGGCAACTCGGTCATCCGGCACCGGGTGGCGCGACGTCTGCGTGCGGTGTGCTCTGCGCAGCTCGAGGCATGGCAGCCCGGCGACCTCGTAGTGGTGCGAGCGCTTTCTCGTGCGGCGACGGCGACCTATGCAGATCTTGAGAGCGATGTGCAACGCGCGGCTGGCCACCTGCAAGGCGCGAGCGACGCCGCGGGGGCCAGGTCATGAGCGCGCGGCTGGCCAGCCGCGGGGCGCGAGCGATCCTGCTGGCTCCGATCTGGGTATATCGCCGGGTGATCTCGCCATTGACGCCGCAGACCTGTCGGTACTACCCCTCTTGTTCGGCCTACGCCGAAGAGGCGTTGAAGTCGCACGGAGTACTGCGTGGTTCGTGGTTGGCGCTACGCCGACTCGCCAGATGCCACCCGTGGACCCCGGGGGGCGTCGACCATGTGCCCCCGCCCCGATCTACGCGGAGCAGCGACCTGCCCGCGTCACCTGTGACAGGAGCGTGACCCGTGGGTCTTCTTGATCCGCTGTATTGGATCGTCGCCTGGGTGTTGGTGACCTGGCACTCGTTCTGGAGCGTCCTCCTGCCGGCAGCAAGCGGCTGGACGTGGGCGTTGTCGATCGTTGGACTGGTCGTCGTGGTTCGGATCCTGTTGATCCCGCTCTTCGTCAAGCAGATCAAGGCGCAGCGCGCCCTGCAGATCTTGCAGCCAGAGATCAAGGCGATCCAAAAGCGTTACAAGGACGATCGTCAGAAGCAGTCCGAAGAGATGATGAAGCTCTACCGCGAGAACGGGACCAACCCGTTCTCGTCGTGTCTGCCGATCCTCTTGCAGATGCCGATCTTCTTCGCCCTCTTCCACGTGCTGCGCTTCGGAGTGGCCGAGGACAACCCGATCGGTCCGCTGACCAAGCCGCTGGTCGATCAGGCTGCCCAGGCCACCATCTTTGGCGCCCCGATCGCGGCTAGCTTCCTGGGAGCGGCCGATTTCCCAGGGGCAGAGCTAAATGTACATATTGTCTCGCTTGTCCTGATTGCCATGATGACGCTGACCACCTTCATCACCCAGAAGCAGCTGCTGGTCAAGGGCATTTCGAACGCTGACTCGAATCCGTTCCTTCAGCAGCAGAAGCTCCTGGTGTACGTCTTCCCGCTGATGTTCGCGGTCTTCGGGATCAACTTCCCGATCGGTGTGCTGATCTACTGGTTGACGACCAACCTCTGGTCGATGGGCCAGCAGTACTACGTGATTCGGAACAACCCTGCCCCAGGTAGTCAGGCCTTCACCGAGTGGGAGCAGCGGCAGGCGAAGAAGGCGGCCCACAAGGCCGAGCGCAGCGGCGTGGCC
>JBDTTS010000078.1:0-8905 GCA_039930525.1 Actinomycetes bacterium
AGCGGTCGATGGCATCGGCCGGCGCGCACTGGTTGAACATCAGGTCGTAGAACGCCTGGACGTTGCGCTTGTTGCGTTAGAGGTCTTGGGGAAGAGCCATCTGCTGGCTCCTCTTAGTTCTGCGTGCGCTCGTGCACCTGGCGGACAACCGCGCCCAACACCTCGGGGTCGCTCGTCGGCAAGACTCCGTGCCCAAGGTTGAAGACGTGCCCCGGCAGCCCTTGAGCAGACTCGAGCACCGCGTCCACGCGCGTCCGCACGGCCTCTGGAGACGAGAAGATGACAGCTGGATCGAGGTTTCCCTGCAGTGCCACACCCTCGCCCACGCGCGTTGCTGCGTCAGCTAGCGAGAGCCGGTAGTCGACTCCAACGACGTCAGCCCCCGCATCGCGCATCAGCGGAAGCAGCTCGCCGGTGTTCACCCCGAAGTGGATGCGTGGGACGCCCGTCTCGCCAAGCGAAGCCAGAATCCGCTGCGAGTGCGGCATCACGTAACGCTTGTAGTCGGTCGGCGACAGCGCTCCGACCCACGAGTCAAAGAGCTGAATGGCCGACGCACCTGCGGCAACTTGCACGTGTAGGTAAGCGGCTGAGATGTCGGCAAGCACACCCATCAGCGCATGCCAGACATCTTCGTTGCTATACATCAGCGCTTTGGTGTGCTCGTGATTCTTCGACGGGCCACCCTCGACAAGGTACGAGGCGAGGGTGAACGGCGCGCCGGCGAATCCGATCAGCGGCGTGGCACCCAGCTCGGCGGTCAGCATGCCGATTGCCTCGGTGATGAAGGGGACGTCGTCAGGCGTCAACGCTCCGATCGCGTCCACCTGTTCGCGCCGCCGCACCGGATCAGCGACGACGGGTCCGACTCCGGGAACGATGTCGAGGTCGACCCCGATGGCTTTCAGCGGCAGCACGATGTCGCTGAAGAAGATCGCGGCGTCGACGCCATACCTGCGCACCGGCTGAAGCGTGATCTCGGTAACCAGATCGGGGCGCGTGCAGGCCTCCAGCATCGTGGTGCCTTCGCGTAACTTGCGGTACTCAGGAAGCGACCGTCCGGCCTGGCGCATGAACCAGACCGGAGTGTGCGGAACCGGTTGACGCCGGCAGGCGCGCAGGAACGGGGACTCGGCGAGAGATGAGGCAGACACGGTGAGACATCGTGTCACGGAAGAGCGCTGTTGGCTCATCCGGCTGCGAGCAGGACAATTCCGCAGAGCGCTCCCCCGACGCCGAAGAACTGCAGCCGAGTGAGCCGTTCCTTCAACACGATGCGAGCCAGAAGTAGCGTCGCCACGGGGTAGAGCGATCCCAGAACGGCCGTGACGCTCAGCAGCCCGAGAGTCGACGACCAGGCGAAGGCTCCGTTTGCGGCAGCGTCCCCCACCCCCACACCGGCCAGCCCAGGCAGATCGCGCCACCGCACACCAGCCAGCCGGGTGATGAGTACAACCGGTATCACCATCAAGAGGACGCTCGTCGAACGCTGCACGACCAGGGTCATGCCAATGCTGAACTCACCACCGCCGTCGAGGCAGACAAACGAACCTCCGAAACCGAGGGCCGCGACGAGGGCGAGCACGATCGACCTGGTGTGCGCCTCACGTTCTACGCCCTCCTTGGGGGCATCCGGACCGCTGGCCAAGATCACCCCGATGAAGCCGATGACGATGCCCAAGAATTGCCACGAGGTGGGCTGCTCGCCCTCAATGAGCCCCCAGGTGACGGGCACCACGATGCCGGTGGCGGCGATCGGTGAGACGACGCCCATCGTTCCGATCGAAAGAGCCCAGTAGAACGAGACGAGACCGACGGGTCCGACGATCCCGGCGCCGACGCCCCACCAGAAATAGCCGCTGGGATCGTCGAAGCCACCGAGCAGCCACACGGTGGGAACAATCAGCGCCAAGGCGATCGCCTGCGACACCAGCACGACGACAACTGCCGCCATCCGCTTGGTAAAGAGCCCGCCGAAGAAGTCGGCCGTACCCCACAGAAGGCTCGAAAGCAGGGCGAGAGCGGCGGCCATCAGGGCAGGTTAGGTGCTGCTGGTGCGCGCGTCGCGGTCGGGAGGGCGCTCTGGCTCGACGTACCCTGAGTTCGTGACCGTGCCGGACTCCCCACCGGAGACCTTTTCCCGTGCCCTTGAGTCGATCCGTGCTGTGCGGCTGCGCCCCGAGATCAGCATTGACGAGGCCCCAGCCCCTCAGCGGCTCGCCCCCTTTTCTGTTGCTCTCACCGCCGATGTCACGATCGGCGACGACGAGGTGGGCTCAGGCCGTTTCGTGGTGCTGCACAACCCGGACGGCCACGACTCGTGGGAGGGCACCTTTCGGATCGTCACCTTCGCGCGCGCGGGTCTCGACGTCGAAATGGCGGCCGACCCACTCATGACGGGGGTGGGGTGGTCCTGGCTCATGGAGTGCCTGGCCGCCCACCGGCTCGACGTCGGTGCCGCCAGCGGCACCGTCACCCGGGTGGCGTCTGAGAGCTTTGGCTCGATGTCCGACCGTCCGGCAGCAGCCGAGATCGAGATCCGAGCCTCCTGGACGCCGGCCAACGACTCGCTCGGTGACCACTTGATGGCGTGGGGCGATCTGCTCTGCACCGCTGCTGGGTTGCCCCCGCTGCCGGCCGGCGTCGTGCCGCTCGGCCGCCGCTGAGCGCGCCCCGCGCGTCCATCGCACTCCCGAACCGACCCGTTCTGGGCATCTACTCCGCCATTTGGCCTACAGGCTCCCCTTCTCGCGTCCGATGAGGAATCAGGTGGGCATTCCGGGCTGATCCGGTCCTGCCTGTTCGATCGGCACAGTCGGGCGTCAACACGCCGGACCGGAGGGAGGGACGGGTGACCACACTCGTCGAACGCGGCGGACACCCGCACGCGTTCCGCACAGCCCGCTTCACCGCGCTCGCGGTTGTCGCGAACCCGAGCGTCCGAGAGGCAGTCGTCCGGCGGCTGCACATCCTCGGCGCCGCGTCAGTGGCCGAAGCAGCTTCAGTGGCTGAGGCGCGCGCCCGCGCGATTGCTGACGGCCCCCGCGATCTCTGTGTCATCGACCTTGCACTTCCGGACGGATCTGGTCTGGCCCTGCTGGGTGAACTACGTCAAGCCGGATGGGGGCGTTGCGTTGCCCTCTCACCCGGCGACGACCCGTACTCCGTTCGCGCGGCACTTGCTGCTGGCGTCAAAGGCTTCGTTGTTACCGGCGGTACTCCTGACCCTGCTCGCCCCACTCCGGGCACCCGCACGCGCGGAACCGGTGGGCCCGAGGGCCTGTCAGCGCGTGAGATCGAGGTGCTGCAGTTGGTCGCCGGTGGGCACTCCAACCGCGACATCGGTGGCGAGCTGAGCCTGTCAGCGTTGACCGTGAAGAGCCACCTCGCTCGCATCGCCCGCAAGCTCGGCACCGGCGACCGTGCCGAGATGGTCGCCGTGGCGCTGCGTGCCGGGGTCATCAGCTAACGCTGGTGCCGCGTACGGTATCGCCGTGACCGACACCGACCAACCGACCGTCGAGGATGACTCCCCGCCGGTCACCATGCTGCTGGAGCCCCGAGACGGGCTCCCCCCGGTCATCACCACGCCCACCGCGCTTCGCGAGGCGTCAGACGCCCTGGCCGCCGGCTCTGGCCCAATAGCCGTCGACGCCGAGCGCGCCAGCGGCTACCGCTACGGACACCGGGCCTATCTGGTGCAGATCCGCCGCGCTGGCGCGGGATCCTTCCTAGTTGACCCGATCGGTTTCGCCGACCTGGCCCCACTGGCAGAGGCGATCAACGACTCCGAGTGGGTACTGCACGCCGCCAGCCAAGACCTGCCCTGCCTCTCCGACATTGGCCTGCTGCCACGCGAGCTCTTCGACACCGAACTTGCCGGCCGCCTGTTGGGCCACCCTCGGGTAGGACTGGCAGCCATCACCGAGTCGGTGCTGGGTATCGGGCTTGAGAAGGGCCACGCCGCCGCCAACTGGTCAACGCGTCCGCTGCCTGACGACTGGCTGCGCTACGCCGCCCTCGACGTCGAAGTATTGGTCGAGCTGCGTGACGCGCTGGCCGCCGAGTTGGAGGCGGCGGGAAAAGCAGACTGGGCGCGTCAAGAGTTCGCTTCGATCCTCGCCGCCCCACCGCCGCCGCCCCGCGTCGACCCGTGGCGACGAACCAGTGGCATGCACAAGGTGCGCAAACCCCGTCAGCTGGCAGTGATTCGCGAGCTCTGGCTCACGCGCGACGAAGTGGCCCAGAACCGTGACATCGCACCAGGACGCATCCTGCCCGACCGAGCCATCGTGTCGGCTGCCGTCGAGCAACCCGCCACCCGTGAGGCGCTCATCGCACTGCCGGTCTTCGGCGGCAAAGCGAACCGGCGCCAGGCCGACCGCTGGTTCGACGCCATCGAGCGGGCTCGCACCTGCCCCGCCACCGCCGGCCCGCTCGTGGCCAGAAAAGAACCCCGAGGCCGCTGGTCGGCTCGCCCTCCTGCGTCCAGCTGTCGCGGCGCTCGCCGACGAGCACCATCTGCCGACCGAGAACCTGCTCACCCCCGACACCGTGCGCCGGGTCGCCTGGGATCCGCCCGAGGACTGCTCACCCGAGGGCATCGCAGAGCGACTGAGTTCGCATGGCGCCCGTCAGTGGCAGATCGACATCACCGCCCGCCCCATGGCCGAAGCGCTCGCCGCCGAACGCACCTAGCAGGCCCGCCGAGAGTCCCCCAGGGTGACACCTCAGCCCCTCGAGTGTGCCGTCAGAAGTCACCGTCCTTCGTCGCCTGGCTCTCGAGCGGCGCATCACCGCCGCGCATCCGCCATGCGTCGGTCACCAGTTCATCGAGTCGTGCCGCGTCCACCGCCTCAAGCCGGACCATCACCAGAGCCAGACCGTCGTACGCCGGCGTGGTGAAGAAGACCTCCGGCTCACCCAGCACCAGAGCTTGCTTCTCGGCCTGGTCACCGACATACAGGACTGCGATGTCGGAGCGGATTCGACGATGCTCTCCGGGACGGCGCTCGGGGTACGACCAGATGAATCCCTTGTTGTGAACCCGAAAGTCGAACCCGTCGGAGTCGATCTCGGCGACGCGCGCCAGAGCCAGCGCCAGTCGACGGACGTCGTCAGCATCTGCCATCGAGCCACCGCCTCTCGGTCGTACACACAACTACTCTCCGGTTTCGCCGTCGACCGCCTCGCGGATCAGGTCGGCGTGCCCGTTGTGGCGCGCGTACTCCTCGATCATGTGAACCATGATCCAGCGCAGGCTCGGCGACGGGTCATCGTGCGTCGTGTCGTCAGCAATCCGGTCGAGGCCGCCGTCGGCCAGCGCCGCATCGACGCGTCCTCTCGCCCGATCGACCGACGTCCGCCACATCGCCCACAGCTGCTCGGGAGACTCATCAGCTGCCGAATGCCAGTCCCAGTCGCGATCGGCGTCCCAGTCGACGGTGTCCCATGGCGGCCACGGCTTCTCGGCATGAAGTACCCAGCAGAACCATTGGTCTTCGACCAGCGACATGTGCTTCAGCATTCCGCCCAGCGTCATGCTGGACGCGGCCACGGTGGTGTTCATGCCGGCCGCGTCCAACCCGGCGCACTTCCACTCGAGAGTTGCGCGCTGGTAGTCGAGGAAGCCGAGAAGCGTGTCGGCCTCGCCCGCGGTGATCGGTGGTTCAGGGCGTCCCTGATCGTCAACAGTCATGCCGGCGACCCTAGGAGGTTCCAGGGTCTGTGCCTAGTGAGGGGCAGCCAGCGTGCGCACCTCACGGCATCTCAAGGGTGAGAAGCACGTCGACTCTGTCACCCTCGTCGATGCCCTCTGCTCGACGGACGGCGGCCTTCACCGGAAGCGCGTACAACCCCTCGCGCGGGAACAGCGATGTGCGCCATTCGGTCGCGCCGATCTTCGACATGACCGGGATCACCCCCCAGCCATAGCTGACGGCTGCACTCACCGACTCGATCAACGCGCTCTCGTCTTCTGGCACGGTGACGAAAAAGAACGGTGCCGGCCCGCGCCAGTACCAAACCTCACCGCTGAACGTCAGATCCATCCCGCTATCGTCTCGCTCCTCACCGGCGGAGTTCACGCTTGGGGGTGGCACAGTGACGGGATGAACGGTCTGGTCGAACGGATCCGGCGCGAACTTGCCGACGCCGCAAACTCTGAGCGCGCGACTCAGCAGCGGGCCTACATGAAGTCGTCCACTCCGTTCCGGGGTGTCACACTGCCCGAGGTGCGACGGCTCACGAAGGCGGCGCTGCGCGACGAGCCGATCGGCTCTCAGGACGCCCTGATTGCCGCGGTTACCACGCTCTGGGACGACGCGGGGTATCGCGAGGAGCGCTACGCCGCGCTTACGGTGCTGCAACTGCCCAAGCACCGTCGCTGGCACGACCCCACGCTGCTGCCGCTCTACGAGCACCTCATCGTCACCGGGCGCTGGTGGGACGTCGTTGACGACGTCTCGACGCACGCGCTGCGCGAGCTGCTGATCGAACACCCGGCCGTGGTGGCGCCGGTGGTCAGGACGTGGGCCCACCACGACGACCTGTGGCGTCGACGCGCGGCGCTGGTCTGCCAGGTGGGCGCCAAGCGCGCGACGGATCCAGCCCTGCTCAGCCAGATCATCACCTCTGCGCTCACGCCGCCGGACTCGGTAAGCGGCGACTTCTTCGTTCGCAAAGGCATCGGCTGGGCTCTGCGCGACTACGCCAGAATCGACCCAGTGTGGGTGCTCGCCTTTGTCGAGGAGCACCGATCGACACTCAGCCCGCTGTCGATCAGCGAGGCAACCAAGCACCTCGACGCCGCCAGGGCTACTGGCGAGTAGCATCGAGGTACTGATCCGTTCCTGGGAGGTTCTGTGGTCCGCTCTGCCCTCGGCAGCCCGCAAGAGGTCGTCTTCGTCGACGGGGTCCGCACCCCGTTCGGCAAAGCCGGCAGCCGCTACGCCAACACCCGCGCCGATGACCTGATCGTCAAGGTGATCCGCGAGCTGTTGCGGCGCAACCCCTCGCTACCAGCTGACCGGATCGACGAGGTCGCGATCGCCGCCACAACCCAGATCGGCGACCAGGGCCTGACCCTTGGACGCAGTGCTGGCATCTTGGCCGGGCTGCCCCAGTCGGTGCCCGGCTACTCGATCGACCGCATGTGCGCCGGCGCGATGACAGCGGTTACCTCGCTCGGAGCCGGCATCGCCGCCGGAGCCATCGACGTCGGCCTCGCCGGCGGAGTCGAGCACATGGGACGCCACCCGATGGGTGAGGGCATCGATCCCAATCCACGGTTCGTGGCCGAACGCCTCGTGAACCCAGACGCCCTGGTCATGGGCAAAACGGCTGAGAACCTGCACGACCGTTTCCCGCACCTCACCCGCGAGCGGGCCGACGCCTTCGCTGCCGCGAGCCAGCAGAAGGTGGCTGACGCCTATACCGCCGGCGCCATCCAGTCCGACCTCGTTCCCGTGGCAGTGTGGGCTGACAAGGGCGGCTGGGATCTGTCGTCCGTTGACGAGCCGCCGCGTCCCGGCACCACCACCGAGACGTTGGCCGACCTGCGGACGCCGTTCCGGCCCCGCGGACACGTGACGGCCGGTAACGCTGCCGGCCTCAACGACGGCGCAACCGGAGCGCTGGTCGCGTCGAGAGCCATCGCCGATGAGTACGGGCTCGCGCCGAAGATGCGCATGGTCGGCTACGCATTCGCCGGCGTCGACCCGGCGTTGATGGGCGTCGGCCCGATCCCCTCCACCGAGCGCGCCTTGGCCCGCGCCGGCCTGTCGATCGACGACATCGGCCTCATCGAGATCAACGAGGCGTTCGCCGTGCAGGTGCTGGCGTTCCTCGACCACTACGGCATCGCCGACGACGATCCCAAGGTGAATCCTTACGGCGGCGCCATTGCGTTCGGACACCCCCTTGCCTCGTCCGGCATTCGGCTGATGATCCAGTTGGCGCGTCAGTTCAGCGAGCACCCCGACGTGCAGTACGGCCTGACCACCATGTGCGTCGGGCTCGGCCAGGGCGGCACAGTGATCTGGCAGAACCCGGCCTACACCGGCGAAGGGAGTGCCGCGTGAGCACCCTGCTGCCGGACTTCCCTGACGAGGTAGTCACCGAGACCAAGGTTCACTATGTCGAGCTGCCAGGTGGTGCTGGCACGGCAGCGCTGCTGACGCTCGACAACGGCCGCGACCACAAACGCCCGAACACTTTCGGTCCCGCTGGGCTCGCCTCGCTTGAGGCCGCGCTCGACGAGGTGGCCGCACGCGACGACCTGGCGGCGGTCTGCCTCACCGGCAAGCCGTTCATCTTCAGCGTTGGCGCCGATCTCAGCGTCTTCCGCCAACTTACGAGCCACGAACAGGTGGTCGAGATCGGACGCCTCGGGCATCGGGTGTTCGGCAAACTCGCCACCCTTCCGGTTCCAAGTTTCGCATTCATCAACGGTGCCGCGATGGGTGGCGGCCTCGAGGTCGCCCTGCACTGCACGTACCGCACCGTCTCGGCCGCCGCACCCGCTCTGGCGCTGCCAGAAGTCTTCCTCGGGCTCATCCCCGGGTGGGGTGGCGCCACCCTGTTACCCCGCATCGTCGGCTTGGACAACGCTGTCACCGTCATCGTGCAGAACCCCCTGACGTTCAACACGATGCTCAAGCCGAAGCAAGCGGCCGAGCTCGGCGTCGCCGATGTGATGCTCGACGGGGCTGACTTCGTCGAGCAGTCGCTCGCCTGGGCGGCGTCGTTGGTGACGGGCAAGCACACCGTCACGCGACCGCAGATGAACGACGAAGAAGACACGCGTGCCATGGCACGCGCTGCCGGAATCGTCGCAGCCCGCACCAAGGACGTCCCGCCGGCCCCGCAGCGTGCCCTCGACCTGCTCGCCAGATGTCGCGGAACG
>JBDTTS010000079.1:0-8842 GCA_039930525.1 Actinomycetes bacterium
CATCGAGCACGACGAACCCGGATTCGTACTGACCTGCCACGACGTGACAGAGCGTCGGGCCCTCGAGCAGCAGTTGTCGTACCAAGCTTTCCATGACTCACTCACCGGTCTCGCCAACCGCTCCCTGTTCCGTGACCGCCTCGAACACGCCATCTCACGCTCATCGCGGAGCGCGACACGGTTTGCGGTTCTCTTCATCGACCTCGACGACTTCAAAGATGTCAACGACTCGCTGGGGCACGCGGCCGGCGACTCGATGCTGCGGCAGATGACCTTCCGGCTGGGCGAGGCGGTTCGAGACGAAGACACGGTCGCGAGACTCGGGGGCGACGAGTTCGCCATCTTGCTTGAGAGCATCGACAGCGACGATGAGGTCATCGCCGTTGCAAACCGCATCGTCACGTCAGCACGTGAACCGTTTGAAGTCGGGGAGTCGACGATCTCAAGTGGCCTCAGCATCGGTGTGGCCATCGCCGATACGTCCGCGACGTCTGCCGAGGCCGTCATGCGCAATGCCGACCTCGCCCTGTACGAGGCGAAGAACCAAGGAAAGAATCGGCACGCGCTGTTCGCTCCGGCCATGCACGAGCAAGCCGTCGACCGACTCCAGTTGTCAGCCGACCTGCGGGATGCCATCGACCTCGACCAGCTGCTGGTGCACTACCAGCCAATCGTCGACCTCGGCACCGATGCCATCGTCGGGGTCGAAGCGCTCGTGAGGTGGCAGCACCCCGAACGCGGGCTACTGGGTCCGGATCAGTTCATCGGACTGGCCGAGGAGAGCGGCCTCATCGTGCCGCTGGGTCGGACCGTCATGCGGATGGCCTTGCAGTCGGCCGCCCAGTGGCAGAGCGATATCGCCGGATACGAAGCGCTCACCCTGACAGTCAACTTGAGTGCGCGTCAGGTGCAAGAAGACACTCTGGTCGATGACGTACGTTCGGCGCTCGACGACTTCGGAGTGCATCCCTCGACACTGGTACTTGAGATCACCGAGTCGATGTTGCTGCCTGGTGAAGGTGTCACCATGGAGCGCCTCCGCGAACTTGACGACTTGGGCGTTCGGCTCTTCATCGACGACTTCGGCACCGGGTACTCCTCACTCAGCTATCTTCAGCAGCTTCCGGTAGATGGTCTCAAGCTGGCCCGCGAGTTCGTCTGCACGCTCGATTCCGGCACCATCGATGAGACGAGCAGCAGCAACCTGGTGAGAACAATCCGCAGTATCGCTCAGACGCTGGGATTGAACGCGATTGTTGCCGAGGGCGTCGAAACCCCCGAACAGCGTCAGGCCCTTCTCGACCTCGGCTACACCCTCGGACAGGGCTACCTGCTGGCGCGCCCGATGCCGGCGTCAGCCGTCACAGCCCTTCTCAACGACCGTGTGCCCCGACGACTAGCGGACGTCGTCACCTGACTGATCGTCGGCCTGCTCGTTGTCGAACGTGGGCGGCACCTTGCGGATGTGCTGCATCATCGAGCGCAAGAGCAAGAATGTGGCGATGGCCAGCAAGACGACAATCCCGAACGCGAGCAGACCAGGGCCAATATCGCTGGTGCGTGCTTCGGCGGCCCGCTGCGCCATCGGTGCGAAGCCCCCTGAGCCAAAGAATCCCGCTGTCACCATGCCGCCATTGTGCCCGACCGTCAGCGCAACCCGTCAAAGAGGTCACTCTCAGGAAGGGGGACGTCGACATGGCAGCGGGCGCGTTCGTAGTCCTCCGTCGGCCAGACCCGCTGTTGAAGCTCCATCGGCACCCCGAACCACCACCCATCTGCATCGATCTGGGTGGCATGGGCGCGCAGTGCGTCGTCTCGCACGGCGAAGAAGTCGCCACACGGAACTTTCGTCGTGATCCTGCCCTGGTCCTCGGGCTTGTCGACCCACTCATCGAGCCACTCGCCAAAGGGTGAGTCGAGGTTGGCCTCGAGCATTGCCGCGTGCAGCGCCTCGAAGCGTTCCTTGTGGAAGCCGTGCTGGTAATAGAGCTTGAGTGGCTGCCAGGGGGATCCGTGCTCGGCGTACTTCGACGCGTCGCCGGCGGCGTCGAAGGCGGCCACCGAGACGTCGTGGCACATGATGTGATCAGGGTGCGGGTACCCACCCTTCTCGTCGTACGTCGTCACCACGTGTGGCCGGAACGAGCGCATGAGACGCACCAGGGGGCCGGCCGCATCGGAGACAGGCACTCTTGCGAAGCACCCGTCGGGCAACAGACCACGATCCTCGACGCGATAGTCCTCGAGGTATCCGGAGTCGACAAAGCCAAGCCACTCCTGGTCGACACCCAAGATTGCTCGTGCCCGGTCCATTTCTGCCCGACGAACCTCGGTCAGATTCTCGGCAACGTACGCGTCGTCGACCAGCTTCGGGTTGAGGACATCGCCCCTTTCGCCACCGGTGCACGTCACTACCAGAACGGAAACGCCCTCAGCCACGTAGCGCGCCATCGTCGCTGCGCCCTTGCTCGACTCGTCGTCGGGGTGGGCGTGGACGGCCATCAGCCGCAAGGCATCTGTCGATGGGGGGGAGGGCGGCACTGGCTCAGAATAGGAGAGCCGGACAATAGTCACGTGACTGGACCCACCCCCACCCAACGACTTCCCCGGCACCTTCGGTCGATGCAGCTGCCAGAGGGGGCCGACCTGGGACATCTCCAGACCCGCTACGGCGCCGGTCAGCCCCGATGGGGCGTTCCCGTGGCGATCGCACTTGTGGCCCTTCCCTTCGTCGCCTGGGTGGTCTGGGCGGGACTGTTGCAAGGTGATCAAGAAATCAGGTGGAACACCAGTGGTTTTCGCGAGCCCAGCCCGACCAACGTCATCGTCGACTTCGACGTCTTCCTGCCGGCCGGCACCACGGTCACCTGCACGGTCCGCGCCCTCGACCAACGCGGCCTAGAGGTCGGACGCGCCGAAGTGCCGGTGACGTCCGCGACCAGCGACGTCAGCGTCGTCTACCCTTTGGCCGTGACCGCACTCCCCAGCAGCGCATTCGTCGAAAGTTGTCGGCCGGCCGAGTAGCCGGTCACACGTCAGAACAAGGAGCAACTGGAATGACCACCTGGCTTTCCCAGGACGCCTACGACCGGCTCACGAATGAGTACGAAGAGCTGAGCACCACGCGCCGAGCCGAGGTCGTCCAAAAGATCGCTTCCGCTCGAGAAGAGGGAGATCTGAAGGAGAACGGCGGCTATCACGCCGCCCGGGAGGAGCAGGGCAAGCTCGAGGCCCGGATCAAGCAGCTCCGACACCTGCTCGAGAGCGCCCAGGTGGGTGCTCCGTCAGCAGCCGACGGAACCGTGCAGGTGGGTCATGAGGTTTCGGTGACCTTCCTCGGCGCCCCGCTCGACGGCGAGCAAGAGACCTTTCTGCTGGGGTCCAGAGAGCAGGCAGGTCACCACGAGATCGACGTCTACTCACCCCAGTCACCGCTCGGTGGTGCAGTTCACGGCCAGGCCATCGGCACCGAGATCGGCTATCGGCTTCCCAATGGCAAGACACTAACTGTGCGGGTCGACTCGTCGGCCCCCTTCGACGCCAGCTAGCCGCCGAAGACCACCACCGAGGCTGAGAAGCCATGCAGATGGTTACGGCCCGCCACGGGTCCGATCTCGCCGGCCGCGAAGTAGCCAGCTACTTCTGCTCCCCCTAGTTCGTCGCGCACCGTCGCCGCATCATGGTCGCTCGTCGCAAAGAAACCTTCACCGCGACCGTTGCACGAGAACAGCAGGGCACCGGCCGGTCTACGCTGATTTGTGCGCTTGCTCCAAGCGGCTAGCGTGGATTGAAGGTCGTCGCTGGCTGCGTCTGCGTCGCGCAGCTGAAAGCTCACGGTCTGTCCCACTTGCACATCATCGGCGATGACGAGCGCCCGGCGCTCAGCATCAACGCGGACCAACGAACGAACAAGAAAGTCCCCCTGTTCGTGATGATCGGCGTACTCGTCGTGTACGACCCCGATCTGTAACCCGGTTCCCAACAGAGCCTGGTCCTGGGCCGAGAGAGTGATGAGTAAGTCCTCGAGGCGCTGCAGAGCTGGTCGTCCAGCCAGCTCGAGGATGATGTTTCCCTCGCATCGGGTCACCGTCATGGGGTTGCCAACGGGACGACACCCCTGGCTGACCACCGCCGCTATTGGTGCGGAGCCGCCGAGGACAAGTCCCACCGCACCCCGCGCGACCACGCGGTCATCGATGAGCAGGCGTGTGGATCCAGAGCCCTGTCCGCCTAACGCCACCCCACCCGCGACAGACACGCCGGCCAGGGACTCTGACGACTGCTCCACGAAACCCTCAATCGGAAAGGAGTACGCATCGGCGAGAACAATGGCCACCTGGTCGCCAGGACGGACGGCCGGGACCCCGACTACGGCAATCGACTCGGGCGTCGGCATTACTTCGAGATGGAAGGACCGCACCGTCAACTCGTCACCCGCGGCCACGAAGACGCTGACAGCCGAGACATCCTCGATGCCGTGGCCCCCGCCGATGACTCCATGCGACGACGAACAGCCGATGCTGTGCCTTGCTCCAATCGTCCGCTGTGCGGCAGCCAGCGCCGACGCCACGTCAGACGGATTGCCGGCACGGACAAAGACGCAAGCGAGAACGGGGGGCTCACTCAACTCTGCCATCGCCCGTGACGCGGCGATGACCGCGGTGCGCGCAAGATCAAACCCAACGGCGACGCCGGAGCCACACGAGATCACCCCCTCATGGTGTCCGACGCAGGCCCATGCCTGCACCACCTCGCGGTCTCCGCCACCCATCCGGCCCATGGGCGGACCGAGGTGGTTGGATCGGACCCGTGCGCCTCATGGACCGACCCGTCGAGTGGATCGCGTCCACTTTCAGGGGCCTCCCCCGCGAAGTTGCCGTTCTGACCGCGGTTGCATTCGCCGTGGCCGTCGGTTTTGGCATCGTTTTCCCTGTCATCGCGCCCTTCGCAAAAGAGTTCGGGGTATCCACCACAGCAGCCGCCGCAGTGGTCTCGATCTTCGCCTTGACCCGCTTCGCTTCCTCGCCGTTGGCCGGCTGGCTGGTCGACCGCACGGGCGAACGTTTGATCCTCGGTACCGGAATCTTCATCGTCGGCATCTCCAGCGCACTGGCGGGTCTCTCACAGACGTACTGGCAACTCATCGTGCTGCGTGGCGCTGGGGGCATCGGTTCGGCGATGTTCACCGTGGCCGCCTACGCCTTGTTGCTCCGCGTCGTGCTGCCGGAGCAGCGCGGAAGGGCCGCACTGGCCTTCCAAGGGGGCTTTTTGATCGGTGGCGTCACTGGCCCACTGTTCGGCGTGCCACTGGTGGCGATTTCGATTCGGCTTCCCTTCTTCGTTTACGCAGCAACCCTGCTCATCGCTGGTTCGATCGGCCTAGTCTTCCTGGCTCAGAGCAAGCTTCAAGCTCGCGAGGAATCGGTAGGAACCGACGTCGCGCCCACATCGTTGGCGGCGGCCGTTCGTCAGCGGGCCTACTGGGCCGCAGTCACGAACAACTTGGCAACGGGGTGGTCGCTCTTCGGCATCCGCGGATCTGTTCTTCCGCTCTTCGTCACCGAGGCGATGCTGCTCTCGGAGTCGTGGGTCAGCATCGGAATCTTCATCTCAGCTCTCGCGCAGGGTGTACTACTGATCCCTGCAGGACGAGCCACCGACCTGCGGGGCCGGCGGCTTCCAATGATCGTGGGCTCGATTGTCGTAGCGCTCGCCTTCATTCTGCTGGCAACTTTCGACACCATCGCTCCATACGCCATTGCGATGGTGCTCTTCGGATTCGGCTCCGCCCTCATCGGTACGAGCAGCACCGCAGTAGTCGGCGATGTTGTGCACGGTCGAGGCGGCCCGGCCATCGCCGTCTATCAGATGTCGTCAGACCTCGGTGCCTTTGCCGGGCCATTGATCGCCGGCATCCTTGTCGACACGCTGTCGTTCTCGTGGGCCTTCGCAGCCACGGCTGCCGTGTGTCTCATGGGCACGGCCACCGCTCTCGCGATGCCTGAAACGCTGAAACGCAAGGCCGATAGTCAGTAGCACACCGCAGCCGCGGTCTCTCCTTACTCGACGGACGCCAGCAGCGACCCCCGGAGTAGACACATCGCCACGTTCGGATCCCGCCGCGCCATCAACCCGGCGGCAGCGAGCACATACTGCTGATCGACCAGAAACTGCGCTCGGTCAGGCGTTCGCCAGCCGCCCGCGGGATCAGCGACCGCCGCCTTCACCAGCGCTGCCGAGACCGGCGGCGGGCTGTGGCGAAGCACCCCGCCTGATCCCACCACGAGTGCCACCCTGCTGAGGTCTTTGCCCGGATAGCGCACGGCGCCGACAGTGTGCGGTCTAGCGTGCCGCCGAAGTGCCACGGCCGCAGCAAGCCGCGCAAGCTCTCGGTCGATGGTCCGGTCTGTCGTGGTCGTGGGGAGAAAGCCAGGATCAGCTCGTCGCGCCTCTGCGGCGTCCATCAAGTCGTCGTCACCAGTGGAAAGGAATCCCTCGCGGCGAGCAGCCTCTACGATGCCTGGCGCGTTCCAACGAACGCCGAGGTCGCCCTCGACCGTCCGGCTGCGCCACAACGTCGCCACTGCCTCGCGCGCTGCTGGGTCATCATCGAGATCGGGCGACGTGACCGAGTAGACATCGGTCGTCGCCCCGCCCACATCGACCACGACGACATCGCCGACCCCAGCGTGATCGTCGGTGCCGTCGGACAACAGCTCGACCCCGCAAAGCACCGCATCGGGCGTCGCAGCTTGCACCCAGGTCGACAGGTCAACACGGTTCGAGAGGTGCTTGCCGCCGATGACGTGCGAGATGAAGACCTCGCGGATTGCCTGGCGCGCACTTTGCGGGTCAAGAACGCCGATCGTGGGCAGCACATTGTCAGCCACCGTTGTGCTCACCTGTGCTCGCCGAAGAATTCGCACGACTTGTTGTCGAGCGCCGGAGTTGCCCGCGACAACGACAGGAAGGTTTAGGGATCCCCGGGCCAGAGCACGTGCGTTGTGCAGCAGAACGTCTGAGTTTCCACCGTCGGTACCTCCCACCAGCAAGACGACGTCGGGGTCGCTCGCAACCAGAGCACTGACGTCGTCGGTGCGCAGCTCACCCGATGTGACGTGGCAGACCCGACCACCGGCAGAGAGCCCGACCCGGTAGCCGGCCTCGGCCGTGATGGCCCGTTCGTATCCGACAACGGCGATTCGCAGCCCCCCTCCGGCCGAGCTGCACGCCAAGAATTGATGGCCCCCGGTTGCGGCGATGTCACCATCGATCAGCGCAGCATCGAGGCCATCCATGACGTCGCTGTCGATGGTGGTGCGCGACGAGCCGGTCGCCACGAGCACTCCGCGCTCATCGACAGCAACGACTTTGGTGAAGGTCGACCCAAAGTCGACACACACGTGCAACGACGGCACCGAAGGACTCAGCCGAGAGCGTTCTGAAGATCAGCGACCAGGTCGTGCGAGTGTTCAAGGCCGACGCTCAGCCGAATCAAATCGGCAGGCACCTCAAGCGGGCTTCCGGAGGCCGAGGCATGGGTCATGCGCGCCGGATGCTCAATCAGCGACTCGACCCCTCCTAGCGACTCAGCCAGGGTGAAGATCTCTGTGCGATTCACCATGTCGACCGCTGCTTGCTCACCACCGTCGATCTGGAAGGACACCATTCCACCGAAGCCGCGCATCTGCTTGGCGGCAATGTCGTGCCCAGGGTGATCAGGCAGACCCGGGTAGTGAATCTTTCGGACCCTCGGGTGGGTCGCCAACATGTCGACTACCGCGGCAGCGTTCTCACCGTGGCGGTCCATGCGCACAGCCAACGTCTTGATCCCTCGCAGCACCAGCCAGCTGTCAAAGGGACCGGCTACTGCACCCATCGCGTTCTGGTGATACGCCAACAGCTCTCCGAGCTCGGCGTTCGCCGCCACCAAGGCTCCGCCGACGACATCGGAGTGACCGCCCAGGTACTTGGTGGTCGAGTGCACAACGACGTCGGCACCGAGCGACAGAGGTTGTTGCAGATAGGGAGACGCAAAGGTGTTGTCGACAACCAGCAGAGCGTCTGCGTCGTGGGCGACGGACGCCAACGCTGAGATATCGGCAATCGACAGCAGCGGGTTGGTCGGCGTTTCTACCCAGACGACTGTGGTGTTCGGACGCACCGCGTCGCGCACGGCGTCGGCATCAGAGAGTGGAACCGGCGTGTACTCAACGCCCCAACGGGTAAGCACCGCAGCAATCAGCCGGAAGGTGCCGCCGTATGCATCGTTGGGGATGACGATGTGGTCACCGGGTTTGCAGGCCGCCCGCAGCAGGGTGTCTTCGGCCGCAAGCCCCGACGCGAAAGCCAACCCTCTGGCGCCACCTTCGATCGCTGCCAGGCATTCTTCCAGCGCCGTACGCGTGGGGTTGGCCGAACGGCTGTACTCAAAACCGCCTCTGAGCCCACCGACACCGTCTTGCTTGAACGTCGATACCTGATGGATGGGCGGTACGACGGCGCCCGTCTGGGGATCGGGCTCTTGGCCGGCGTGCAGGGCGATGGTCTCGAATTCGTGGGTCACACACCGACCCTAGCCCCAACGCTACGCGACCGGCAGGCCGTCCAGCGGCTGAGCGGCAGCCTCATCTTCGGACAGCTTGTTGACCGCCACGTCCCTCGGCTGAACCTCGGGAACCCGCTGATCGTCATCAACCTGGAATCTTGAAATGGAGTCCTGCATGGCAGCTGCCAGCATCGTGATCTGCGCCGACGCGGCGGCTGTCTGTTTGGAGCCGGCGGCGTATTGGCGGCTGACGTCGGCGACCTGGGTCATCGCGACCACCACCTGATCAGAAGC
>JBDTTS010000080.1:0-8796 GCA_039930525.1 Actinomycetes bacterium
CTGGAGCGCAGCGGCGTGGCCCCCACCGTGGTCGAAGAGCCCGAGCCAGAGCCCAAAGTGGTCAGAAACCAGCCCAAACGTAAACCCCGAAGTCAGCGCAAGGGGCGGGCGAACGGCCCCGAGACCACCCCAGATCAGGAGGAATCATGACCGAGACGACCGAGGCGATGACCGAGGAGAAAGCGGCAGAGCCCAGCGAGACGCCGACCCTCGCCCAACGACTGGAGCGCGAAGGCGATGTGGCGGCTGACTACATCGAGGAACTGCTCGACATTGCTGATCTCGACGGCGACATCGACATGGACGTCGAAGGCGAACGCGCCATGGTGTCGCTGGTCGGTGGGGACGTCGACCACCTGGTCGGCGACGAAGGCGCTGTTGTCGACGCATTGCAAGAGCTCACCCGCCTGGCTGTACTGCGTGAGACCGGGGAGCGGAGCCGGCTGATGTTGGACGTCGCCGGGTGGCGGCTGGGCAAGCGCACCGTTCTCACCGAAACTGGCACGGCGGCGGCTGAGAAGGCCAAGGAGTCCGGAGAGCCGGTCAAGCTCGACCCCATGACGCCGTTTGAGCGCAAGATCGTGCACGACGCGGTTGCCGCCGCCGGGCTCACCAGTGAGTCTGAGGGGCAAGAGCCGCACCGCTATGTCGTGGTGCAGCCGTCCTGACCGACGCTACTCACCAACCGGCACCCGGCGCGCCAATGTTTCACGTGAAACCACTCAAGGCGCCACCTTCGACGCGCGCTCTGTTCGCAGACGCCACTCCAGCTGTGGAGGTGTTCGCTGGCTGGCTCGCTGGACCAGGTGTCGAGCGGGGTCTGCTGGGTCCTCGGGAAGTGGATCGGCTCTGGTCGAGACACGTCATGAACTGTGCGGTTCTCGAACCCTTCGTACCGAAGGCGTCCAGTGTCTGTGATCTGGGCGCCGGAGCCGGTCTGCCGGGCATCGTGCTGGCGTTGATGCGGCCAGACCTGCGCATGACTCTGCTTGAGCCTCTTCTCCGCCGGGCGACCTTCCTCGAAGAGGTGGTCGCCGACCTCGATCTGGGTGCGACCTCAGTGGTGCGGGCACGAGCGGAGGACTACCAGCGTGAACGCCCCGCCCATGATGTCGTCGTTGCCAGGGCAGTCGCCCCGATCGATCGGCTCGCGGGCTGGGCCATGCCGCTGCTCCGACCGGGGGGTGTGTTGTTGGCCTTGAAAGGATCCACCGCGGCCGACGAAGTTGCCGCCGCCGGGTCGGCCCTCGATAGGCTCGGCCTGGCCGACCGCGAGGTGGTCACCGTAGGTGAAGGAGCAGACGTGACGCAGGTCGTGCGGATCGTGCGTTCTCCAGGCTCAGCACGGGAGAGCAGATGAACGAGGACCAACCGGCAGCGACTGAGATGGTGTACCCCCTGACGACCGCTGAACCCGATGTTTCACGTGAAACGGCCGATCCCGAGGAGCACGAGGAGACACCGATCGCGGCTGCGGCCGCCGCGGCGGCGCGGATCCGCGGGGGTCGCACCGAAGAGTGGCCGCGCCCATCGGTGACTCGGGTCCTGACGGTGGCCAACCAGAAGGGTGGGGTCGGCAAGACCACGACCACGGTCAACGTTGCGGCGGCGATGGCGATGCACGGGCTCCGGGTTCTGGTGATCGATCTTGATCCGCAGGGCAATGCGTCGACGGCGCTCGCCGTTCCCCACCATGCCGGTGAGCGGAGCGTCTATGAAGTGCTGGTCGAGGGCGAGCCGCTCCGAACGGCGATTCAAGAGGTAGTGGCGGTGCCCGGACTCGCCTGCCTGCCGGCGACCATCGATCTGGCGGGAGCTGAGATCGAACTGGTGTCGCTTGTGGCCCGCGAGAGCCGGCTGCAACGTGCTCTGAGCGCGTTCTTGGCCGAAGAGAACGAGCAGGGGCGCAGGTACGACTATGTCTTCATCGACTGTCCTCCCTCGTTGGGGCTGCTGACGATCAACGCATTCGTCGCCGCCCAAGAGGTCTTCATCCCGATTCAGTGCGAGTACTACGCCCTTGAGGGGCTCGGCCAGCTGGTCAGGAATGTCGAGCTGATCCAGGCGCATCTGAATCCAGCGCTCGCGGTGTCGACCATCTTGCTCACGATGTACGACGGTCGGACGCGTCTGGCGGCTCAGGTGGCCGACGAGGTACGCCAGCACTTCGGCGATGTCGTGCTTCCGACGGCGATTCCTCGGTCAGTCCGCGTGTCGGAGGCGCCTAGCTACAGCCAGACGGTCTTGACTTACGATCCGGGCAGCAGTGGGGCGCTCTCGTACCTCGAGGCGGCCCGCGAAATGGCCCATCGGGTCTTGAGTGCAGAAGGCGGTGCCTCGTAATGACCGACAAAAGGCGTGGTCTCGGACGTGGCCTGGGCGCCCTGATTCCCAGCGCGCCAGGTACCCGAACGGGGGTGGGGCCGTCAGGCAACGGATCGCAGATCGTCGCCGATGCGTTGCTCACCCCGTCTGTGCCCAGTGCCGGCACCGCCGAGATCGAGATCGTGCACACGGCTGAGGATTCTGATCACGCGCTGGCGCACTACGCCGAGATTCCCGTCGAGCACATTACGCCCAACCCGCGCCAGCCCCGTCAGGTCTTCGACGAAGAGTCATTAGCAGAACTGGTCTTCAGCCTGGGCGAGGTGGGTCTGCTGCAGCCCATCGTCGTGCGCCCTGTCGGCACTAACCGCTTTGAGCTGGTCGCCGGCGAACGGCGCTGGCGCGCCGCGCAGCAGGCTGGCTTCACCACTATCCCGTCGATCGTGCGACAGACCGGCGACGACGTTCTGCTCCGTGACGCCCTGCTCGAGAACTTGCACCGAGCGCAACTTAACCCCTTGGAAGAGGCAGCAGCCTACGGGCAGCTGCTGAGCGACTTCGGCTGCACGCAGGACGAGTTGGCCCAGCGGATCGGTCGCTCCAGGCCTCAGGTCTCGAACACCCTTCGGCTGCTGCGGTTGCCGACTGGCGTGCAACGGCGAGTGGCGGCCGGTGTGCTGTCCGCCGGCCACGCTCGAGCCCTCTTGGCGCTGGACAGCTCGAAGGACCAGGAGCGGTTGGCGACGCGGATCGTCGCCGAAGGGCTCTCAGTCCGCACGGTGGAAGAGCTTGTGGCCATTGGCGACGTCGGAGATGATGATAAATCCCCCCAAAAGCGGGCAAAAGGGCCACGCAATCCAGCGCTGGCAGACTTGGCAGCTGCCCTCTCTGATGCCCTTGAGACTCAAGTGCGGGTCGATCTCGGGCGCACCAAGGGGAAAATCACGATCACTTTCGCATCCGTCGATGATTTGGAGCGGATCGTCGAGGTGATCGCTCCGCAGACAGCGCAAGCGCTGCGGGGGGGCTCGTGATGAGGCGCACGATCGCCGCGGTCGCCATCGGTTTCGGGCTGGGTGCGCTGGCTGCCTTTGCGCTGTCGTTGCTGCGAGGTCCGCGAGCGATTGACACCACCGGCTACCAACCGCCGACCCCGGCTCCAGGGCCGGACGCCGCTTAGCCGCGGGCTGGCGATCGCTAGCTGACGGGCGTCGGCACCTGCACGACGCTGGGACGAAGGTCAGTGGTGGGCTGGTAGAGCTGCTGCAGGGCCACCAGCACCGCGCCGGCGATGGTGTCACGCAGGGCGGGGTCGGCCAGCCGGGCGGCGTCGCCAGGATGGGTGAGGTAGCCGACGTCGATGCGCACAGCTGGCATGCGGGTGGCCTGCAAGATGTCCCACGTCTTGGCGTCACACCGGCCATCGAGCAGATCCGTACGCGCCACGATCTCGCGCTGGACGAGATCGGCGAAGGCCTCGCCGATCACCGAGTGAGTGGCCGTCGAGCCGCTGCTGCCGTAGTAGAAGCTGGCCACGCCTTGGGCGTGCGGACTGTCATGACCGTCGGTGTGCAGCGAGATCACCAGATCGGCCTCAACGTCGTTGGCGAAGGCCGCGCGCTCGGATTCGGTAGTGGTCGGGGCGTCGTCGTTGGTGCCTCTGGTGAGAAACACGGTCACTCCGACGGCGCCGAGCCGGCCCTCGAGGCGGGAAGCGATGTCGGCGACGATGTCGGACTCGGCGATGTCGGTCACGCAAACCCCGCGATCGGACCCGCCGTGCCCCGGGTCGATGACGATCACCTTGCCCGCGACTCCTGGGCCGCGGTGATGGAGCCGCTCTGCTTCGCGAATCCGCTGTGGTTCGCCGCCAACGACAGTGCGGGACAGTCGGTCGAGCGATCGAAAGGTGACCGGTCCGCAAAGCCCGTCGTTGGGGATTCCCAGGTTGCGCTGCAGCTCTTTGAGGCCGCGTTCGGTATCGGGGCCGAAGATGCCATCGATGCGCCCGGGGTCGAAGCCCAAGTCGAGCAGACGCTTCTGCAGTGCTGTCACGTCGTCGCCGTGCTGCATGTGCCGGGTGCCGTAACGAAGTACTCGGTCTCCGAGCCCCCAGCGAGCGCCGTCGAGCCGGCGCCAGGTGGAGGCGTCGACGATCCCGTCAGCGATCAGGCCGCGTTGCTGCTGGAAAGCGCGGACGGCGGACTCGACGCGCGCATCGAAGACTGCGTCCCAGTCGTCGCCTGTGCGGTCGGCGGTTTGGTCAGTGAGCAGTCCGAGCAACGACAGGTGGTTGCGGATCTGGGTGATGGCCGGACCGTGGTCGCCGATCCGGTAGGTCTGTTGGGTCACGAGACCTCCGGCTCACTAGGGCTCTGGCAGGACGTGGACAATCCCAGGGTAACCCTGCGGAGCCGTGACCCTAGCGCGACCGGGCCGGTGCTGGCGAGCGAGTGCCAACCGCCTAAAGGAAGTCGGAGAGGTCAGAGAGCAGCGACTGCTTCGGCTTGGCGCCGACGATGATTTTGACGACCTCGCCGCCCTGGTACACCGCGAGAGTCGGGATAGAGGTGACGCCCGCCAACGCAGCAGCCTTCGGGTTCTCATCAACGTTCAGCTTGGCAATCGTCAACTTCTCGGCGTGCTCAACGGCGATTTCTTCGAGAATTGGCGCGACCATGCGACACGGACCGCACCATTCGGCCCAGTAGTCGACGAGCACTGGCTTCTCGCTCTTGATGACGTCAGCGTCGAAGCTGGCATCGGTGACGGTAATGGTGGACATGGGGTCTCCTCGCAGTCGGTGGTGGACGTCAGGCGGTGGCGCCAGCGAGCGGGCGCTCGCCAGCTAGTGCGGCATCCTCGAGCGCTGCCAGGTGACGCTCGGCGTCAAGGGCCGCCGCACAGCCGCTGCCGGCTGCGGTGATGGCTTGTCGGTAGGTGTGGTCAACGAGGTCGCCGCAGGCGAACACCCCAGCAAGGTTCGTCGAGGTGGAGCGTCCTTGCACCAGCACGTAGCCTTCGTCGTCGAGCTCGACCTGCCCGTGCAGGAGTTCACTGCGGGGGTCGTGACCAATGGCGACGAAGAGGCCGGTGATGTCGATGTCGCGCTCAGCGCCGTTGGTGGTGTCGCGAAGCCGCAGCCCGGACACCTTCTCGTCGCCGAGGACGTCAGTCACCTCACTGTTCCAGGCGAAGGAGATCTTGTCGTTGGCTTCAGCTCGGTCGATCATGATCTTGCTGGCGCGCAGCTCGTCGCGGCGGTGGATGACCGTGACCGAATCGGCGAACTTGGTGAGGAACGTTGCCTCTTCGATGGCGGAGTCGCCCCCGCCAACGACCGCGATGTGCTGACCGCGGAAGAAGAAGCCGTCGCACGTTGCGCACCATGAGACGCCGCGTCCCGAAAGGCGCTTCTCGTTCTCGAGTCCGAGCTCGCGGTAGCCCGACCCCATAGCCAGAATCACCGACTTTGCCTGGTGTGTCGCGCCCGAGCCGACGGTGACCTGCTTGACGTCACCGGTCAGGTCGACCGAGACAACATCGTCGGTGACGATCTCGGCACCGAAACGAACGGCCTGTTGCCGCATCTGTTCCATCAGGGCAGGCCCCATGATGCCCTCTGCGAAGCCTGGGTAGTTCTCGACCTCGGTGGTGGTCATCAACGCCCCGCCGGCAGTGACCGAGCCCTCAAACATCAAGGGAGCGAGGTTGGCTCGCGCGGTGTAGACGGCGGCTGTGAAGCCGGCGGGACCGGATCCGATGATGATGACGTCGCGGATCTGGCTCACCCGGTGACTCCCTTACCTGTGATGACGATCTGTCGCTGGCTGACCTTCTCCTCAACCGAGTCTAGGGGCGCAGACATTCCCGCCCCCCCGTTGGGTGAGGTGTCCGGTGAGGGAGAGCGCCGCCTCAGCGAGCGACCTCCGCGTAGTAGAAGACCGCGGCCTCGGGGCCGTCACAGTCGGGGTCGATCACCCACACTTCAGCAGAGCTGGGGTCGGCAGCCGGTAGCACGATCACCGCAGCCGGAGCGCCCTGCCAGGTGCCGATGTCGATTGCTAGGGGTTGAACGCCGGGAACTTCTAGGTACCCCTCGACGCAGGCCTGCGCGGCTGCCGGATCGGTGGCAATGGCCGCGACCGAGCGCTTCCCGCTTGTGGGAGGCCCGACCTCCAGATCCTGGTCGCTGGTCGGTGATCCGGACGGCGACGCGGTGGTCAGGTTTCCATCGGTGACGTCGGCGCCGTCGAGCGACTGGCGCGAGGCGACTAGCCGAGTCACCTGCGCGTCGAGCGCCGACTCTTGGTACCTGGTGCCGGAGGCGGTGGCCGCGTAGGCCGTCATCGGCACGGTGTTGGCCTCGCCGCCGGCCGTGGCGGTTGGGCCGCCGTCCGCGGTGGTGCTGGCGTCGTTGCTCGATCCGGTCAGGTTGGGTATCACGATGGCGCCGATCAGCGCGACCCCAGCGGCACCGGCCACCAGGCCGATCCCGGGCCGGCCCCAGCGGCGCTTGCGCCCGGCGTCCATCGGCAGGACGGTGGCTGACCGGACCGGGGTGGCAACCGGTTCGACCTCGAGAGCGGCTGACAGTGACTGCCAGACGGCATCAGGCATGGGCTCGACCGGAAGGTGCATGAGAGTTTGAGCGAGCTCGGTGAAGTCGGCGTGCAACTCGGCACAGGCGGCGCAGTGGGTCAGGTGTTGCTCGGCGTGATCCGTGGACGCCTCATCGAGGAGTCCGAGGTCGAGGTCGGCGAGCACCTCTGCTGAGAGGTGGTCAGAGTCCGGGTGCACCGGGTCGTGGTGCTGACTCATTGTTCGGCTCCGGGGGGTTGCTGGTCGGTCTGGGGTGAGGAGGTCTCTTCGCCCGGTAGTGGGACGTCGTCGGCGGGCGGAGGGTTCCGCAGGTGCTCGAGGAGCGGGACGAGCTTGGCCCGGCCCCTGGAGCATCTGCTCTTGACGGTGCCGGTGGGGATCTGGAGCAGCTGGGCGGTTTCGTCGACCGAGTAGCCCTCGACGTCGACCAGAACTAGGGCTGCGCGCTGGTCGTGCGGCAGTGTCCTGAGGGCTCGGTCGATCGCCCAGGCGAGCTCGCGACGTCCGAGTGGATCACTGGGTTCCACCGGGTGGGCACTGTCATGTTCGGGCAGCGGAACGGTGGGCCGCGCTCTCGCCCTTCGCATGCGGTCGAGGCATGCGTTGACGACGATCCGGTGCAGCCACGTGGTGACCTGCGCATCACCTCGGTACGAATCGGCCGAGCGATGGGCTTTAAGAAGGGCGTCTTGCAAGGCGTCGGCGGCCTCTTCGGGTTCGCCAGTCGTGCGGAGCGCTACTGCCCAGAGCCGATCGCGATGTCGACTGACCAACGTCGTGAAGGCGGTGGGGTCGCCCGCGACGTGAGCAGCCAGCAACTCGGCATCAGGTCGGGGGTCTTCCAGCGTCACGAGGGCAGCGTATTCATGTCGGTCATCGAATAGTGGGTGCCCTGCCGAACGGGGCGAAGGGGTCAGGACAAGAGAGTGACGTCGACGACCCCGCCCTGGTAGCCGTCGCCGGCTGGCGGCAGCGCGGTGAACCAGATCAGCACCCGGTTTGTGGTGACCTCTGGGGCGAACCGAAGGCTCACGAGGTCGCTGGCTCCGCGCACACCGGCGAGCTTTCGCCAACCGGCCAGAGGCTGTTCTGGGTTGGGCGTCTTCGGGGGCGCTCCCTTGGGATCTGTGCGCGGACGAGCCACCCACACCTGAAGGTCGCTTCCACGCCCGACAAGTCGCAGTTCGACCCCGCTGACCGGTTGTTCGCCAATTTTGAGCATGAGGCCCAGGCCCTGTTTGAGCCCGCCAAGGTCGCGGCTGGCGTAGGTGACGGTGGTCCACGCTGTTGCCGGATCACCGTCGATGGCGAACTTGGTGTCGGCGTCATTTTCGGTGTTGTCGCCCAACGGGTCGAATACCGTGGCTCGCCGCACTGGCAGGGGCCCAGTTTCACCGTTGTCAGCCGGCGACGACGCGGGCGACGGGGTGGGGTCGGTTCCGGTGGGTTCGTCAGGTCGCTCTGAGCTCTGCCAGAACTGCCAGGCCACCAGCACCGCGCCGACCGAGAGCAGCAGCAGCACCAGAATCAGCCCCACCCAGCGCCAGATCGCCTTGGGCGATGTTGCAGAGATGGCAGAGTCGATCTCGGGTGAGGTGATGTCGTCGAGCGCCTCGGCGATGGCTGCCGGAGACTCAAGGGGATCGGGCGCCTCAGGTTGCAGGGCACGCCACGCCACGTCGTCCAAATCGTCAGGTACGCCGGCCCGGACTTGGCGAGGGCGGGCCAAGAGGCCAGCCACGACAGGGGCGCCGGGAAGGCCGGCGCACGCGTAGCCGGGCCATTTGGCGGTGAGGGCGGCATAGAGCAAGGCCCCCACTCGCCAGGCATCGACCTGTTCGGCATCGTCTTCGACGTCGACGCCTTCCA
>JBDTTS010000081.1:0-8766 GCA_039930525.1 Actinomycetes bacterium
GTGATGCAGAAGGGCAATTGGAATGACCAACAGTGGAAGCTGTCGACGCACGCCGCGACCGCAGGCGCGCGACTGAGCTGCCGCTTCAACGGGTCGCTCGGCGCAGTCCACGTGTTCACGAGTCCTGCCGTGATCGCTACCGACGGGTCGTGGCACCAGGTGGCATGCGTTCGCGTCGGCAACACGGTGCGCGTCCAGGTGGACGGCGTCACCGTCGCTCAACAGAGTGGCCAGATCGGTTCGGTCAGCAGCACCAAGCCGTACCTGATCGGCTCGAAGGGCGTCGCCGTCTCCGACCCCGACCAGTACCTCGGGCTGCTCGACGACGCGTTCGTCACTCGCGATGACGGCAGCAGTCCGCCAGCCAACCGTCCACCGACTGCGCGCCTCGACGTCACCTGCTCCGCGCTCTCGTGCACATTTGACGCCTCGACGTCCTCAGACCCCGACGGCGACCCCCTCAGCTACGCGTGGGACTTCGGCGACGGCACCGCTGCCGCTGGGTCCACCGTCGATCACGCCTACGCGTCGGCTGGGACCTACCTGGTGCAGGTTGACGCCCGAGACACCAGCGGCGCGACGTCGGTGGCGTCCACCACGGTCAACGTGACCGAAGCCACCGCTTCTGCGCTCGCCTTCCGTGGCGTCTCGGGCACGAGCATCAACGGCAAAGCAGTCTCGCCTCAGATTCCGGCCACCACGCAGCCCGGCGATGCCCTCCTGCTCTTCGTATCGGCCAATCGTTCCGACGCGACGCTCCAAGGTCCGGCCGGTTGGCAGTCGCTCGGACGCCAGGTCGACGACTCCATGCAGAGCCAGGTCTGGGTACGCGTGGCACAAACCGGCGACGCCGGATCCGCCGCTCCCGTCGCGATATCGGCCTACACCAAGATGACCGCGCACGTCATGGCCTACTCAGGCGCCAACCCGCTGACACCGATCGCCTCGTTCGCATCAATCGGTGAGGCTCGCAAGAGCACGTCCCACACAACACCGGTGGTGAGTGCCTCCCCCACGTCGTGGGTGGTGTCGATGTGGGCCGACAAGTCGTCGTCGACCACCGGTTGGACGCCGCCGGCCTCGGTCACCGCCCGGCAGTACCTTGGCACGTCAGGCAGCGGACACGTGACGTCGTTGGTCGCCGACTCGTCCGGACCGATCGGCGGCTCCCCAGCCGGCGGCCTGACCGCGACGGCGTCCCAATCGGGCAGCACCGCCACCATGTGGACCGTGGTTCTCGCACCGGCCGGTTAGCACCTACTCAGAACCGCAGTTCGTGGTCGCATCTGTACCGCCGAGGTACACATGCGACCACAATCAACCACTGACGGGCTTGGGTGGTCAGCTAGCTGCGGACGCCTCGGCACCCACGTCGACTCAGACCGAGACCGGCTGCGGCTCGTCGGACTCGTCGATGTCCTCGATTTCGGACGCCCCTGCCTCGATGTCCTCCTCCGACTCCACCGCGACGTGCGGCAGGATCCGGTCGAGCCAACCCGGCAGCCACCAGTTCGCCTTGCCCAGAATGGCCATCAACGAGGGAACGAACACGAGCCGGACGACAAACGCGTCGAGCAAAACGGCGGTGGAAAGCGCGATGCCGAAGAGCTTGATGATCGGGTCGTTGCCCAAGACGAACGCGCCGAAGACGCTAGTCATGATCGCCGCAGCGATCGCCACGACACGGCCTGATCCGGCCAACCCTCGTCGCACTGCCTTACGGTTGTCGTGGGAGTGCATCCACTCCTCGTGCATGCGACTGACCAAGAACACCTGGTAGTCACATGACAGCCCGAACAGGATCGCAAACACCATGATCGGCAGGAACGGGAAGATCGGACCCGTCGCCTGCAGGTCGATCTGATCGCCGAACCAGCCCCACTGGAAGACCGCCACCGTGATACCCATCGCGGCCGCCAGTGACAACAGGCTCGTCAGCGCTCCCGTGGCCGCCACAACCACCGACCTGAACAGCACCACCAAGGCCAGGAAGCCAAGCCCGACCACGATCAGCAGGAACCAGGGCAGCGCGTCGGTCAGTACCTTGGTGAAGTCGACGGTGACGGCCTGAAACCCACCAACGTACGCATCCGCCCCTGTGTCGCCCTCGACGGTGGGGATGATGTCGTCGCGGATGTGGAACAGCAGATCCGTGGTGGCCTCGTCTTGTGGTGCCGTTGTCGGATACAGCTGGATCGGCACCACCGTTGAGTCATCCGCCACCGGTGGTGCCGCGGCCAGCGCCACGCCCGGGTCGGCCATTAGCGCCTCGGTCAGTTGGGTCACGGCCTGCTGGTCGCCGGCCTCGGGCAGCTCCACTGCGATGTAGAACGGGCCGTTGACGCCGGGTCCGAAGCCTTCAGCCGTCAGGTCGTACGCGATGCGGGGCGGAGTGCCCGGCGCAGTGCCGCCGTCGTCCGAGAATCCCAGCCGAAGCGACAGCATCGGGATGGCGATGACCAGCATGACGATCAGCGCGAGGGTGCCCAGCAGCCAAGGGCGTCCTTGCAACCAGTTGCCGTAGCGCGCGAACGCGCTGGGGTGGTGCAAGTCAGGCGCCTTGCCTCCTCGCACAACCCGCCGATAGAGCCACCCGACGATCGTCACCGGCAAGAGGAGCACCCAGAAGAAGTAGCGCACTATCCGCCCGAGGATGTGCGGAACGCCGGACAGCCGTTGACGCGCCACTGCTTCGCCGTCGGTGATCCACGCCATCCGACCGGCGAACGCCCACGTTCCCAGAATCGCCAGCACGGCCGGCAGCAGCAAGAGCGCGCCGACCATCACCATGAACACGGTGAGGGCTGAGGCAACGGCGATGCCGTTGAAGAAGTTGATCCCCATCACGAACAGGCCGAGCAGCGCGATGATCACAGTCGCCGCGGCAAACTGCACAGCGCGTCCGGACGTGCGCACTGACTCGAGCGCAGCCTCGCGAGGTTCACGGCCGTGGACGATCGCTTCTCGATATCGGTTGATGACGAAGAGCGAGTAGTCGATCCCGACACCAAGACCGATCATGGACGCCAGGATCGGAGCGAACAGGGCGACATCGAGGTTCGCTGCGACCAGCGGCAGGACGAAGCCGGTGCTGATCGCGACCGACACCGCTGCAGAAACGATCGGCAGCAACGCCCCGGCAAGTGCGCCGAAGGCAAACAACAAGATGACGAGCGCCACTGCGACGCCGATGCTCTCCGACGACGGCTCCTCACCTGAGACGAAGGCGAAGACGCCGTTGGCACCCACCTCTAGACCGTCTTCACCGTTCTGCGCTTCTATCGGCTCGAGTGCCGTGAGGATGTTTTCGGAGTCGAGGTCGTCGAACGTCGCGCCGGCGAAGTTCACCGTGGCGTAGGCGACGGTGTCATCGGGGCTGACGCCCGCCTGGCCGAAGTGCGCCATCGCCCCAGCGGCAGCATCCGACGGTTCTTCAGCGGGCGCTTCTTCCGGTGGCGGGGCGTCGCCCTCGCCTTCGCCGCCTTGGGCAGACTGCTCTTTCGGGCAGTTCGGCCCCATGGGGTCGCCGTAGGGCGACACGACGCACTCGACGCCTGGTAACTGCGACACCTCGGTCAGCATCGTCGTGACGTTCTGCTTCACCGACTCATCGCTGACACTTCCAGTGCCGGAGGCCCAGACCACCTGGCCCTCGAGGCCGGCCCCGGTGCCCGCCGAGCCCGAGAGCTCACTCAGCAGCTCTTGGGCAGTGGTGGACTCGGTGTTGGGAAGCTCGAAGTCGTCGTTGTACTCCCCACCCCACGCGAAGCTCGCGGTGATGATCGCCGCCATCAGCAGAATCCACGTAAGAAGTGCGTACCAGGGGCGTCGAACCGCCCATTGCGAAACCCGGCCCATCAGGTGGTCCCTCTCCAGAAAATGTGGGGTGATGTCAACCGGTTGCGCGTCCCCAAGACCGGCACAAGCAGATGTTTACCAGCAAGGGACCTTTCAGATCGAGCCAATTGCCACGCTACGTGAGTAGTTCAGGGTGTATCTCAGGGTGTTCACCCAGTTGAGGAGCGGCATCGGTGCGGACGCCAACCGGGGCCGCGTCTGCCCTACCGCACACCTGGCGGTCGGAACTGAATCGAGATTCGTGGCCCACTCGACCTGGCGGTCTTCGGGACGGCGTGCTCCCACGTGCGCTGGCACGCGCCGCCCATGACGAGCAGGTCGCCGTGACCGAGCATGAACCGGAGCGACGCCCCACCTGTGCGCGGCCGCAGGAGCAGGGCGCGCGGCGCGCCCAGCGACACAATGGCCACCAGCGTGTCTTCGATGCGGCCGCGCCCGATCGTGTCGCCGTGCCAAGCCACACTGTCGGTGCCGTCGCGATAGAGACAGAGCCCCGCCGTTGCGAACCCCTCCGGCAGCGCGTCGCGGTAGTACGCCGACAGTCGCAGTCGCGCTTCGGACAACACCGCATGCGGCAGCTCGGCGCCAGCGTCGTACCAGCTGACTAGCCGCGGAACATCGACGACGCGGTCGTACATCTGACGCCGTTCGGCCCGCCAGGCAACAGCTTCAGTGACGGTTTCGAACAAGGCGTCGGAGCCACTCACCCAGCCGGGCTGGTGGTCGACCCAGCTGGCCGAGTCGAGCCGAGTGCGCGTCAGACTAGTGCCAAGAGGGCCGAGCGCGGGGGCGGCGGAACTGTCGAAGAGTGAGCTCTGCAACGACATCATGGCGCCGAGACTAGCACTCGGATTCGAACACGTGTACGAACGCCATGCCCAGACTCCGGCTGCGCTAGGCGTCTCTCAGCCCGTCGTCGGCAGCTGGGTAAGCCGGGCGCTGTTCCCCGACGGGTCGCGGAAGCCGCAGTCGATCCCGTACGGCTGCTCAGTGGGTTTCTCGGTGAACTCGACGCCCCTCGACGACATCTCCTCATAGGTCTTCATCACGTCGTCGGTGGTGAGAAAGACCGTTCCCGCGAAGCCGATCGCGGTCAACTCTGCCACCTTGGCACGCGTCGCCTCGTCCATGACCGGCTCACCCGGGATGGCCATCAGCACGATCGAGAGGTCGTCCTGCCCCTGCGGGCCCACCGACAGCCAACGAAAGTTGCCCATCTCCGGAACGGTGACGTCTTCGCGGACCTCCATGCCCACCTTGTCGCGCCAGAAGGCCAGCGCTTCGTCCTGGTCGGTCACCCACAGCTGCGTCGTGCTGATCCGGATCATGTCGATTCCTTTGGTCGCGGTGTATCTGTGGATCGAACGTAGGCTTCGCGTTCACCGTCCGTCTTCTCCATTCGTGCTCTTTGCCGAGCGCCCGTAGGCCTTCAGGACGCAGAGCGGAATCACCGCAAGACTCGCGGCCGATGGAAAGCACTCTCGATACTCGGTAGGGGTCTTGCCGTAGCTCCGCCGAAAGCTCGACGTGAACGATCCGACGCTGGTCAACCCCACCTGCATGCAGATGTCGGCCACCGAGTAGTCGGTACCGCGCAGCAGGGTTGCCGCGCGCTCCAAGCGACGCGTCAGCAGGTACGAGTACGGGGTCTCGCCGAACGCGCGCCGGAACTCGCGGCTGAAGTGTGCCCGTGACAGGCAGGCTGCGGCGGCCAGGTCGCCGACGGTGAGTGGGTCGGTGTATCGGGTGTCCGCGAGATCGCGGGCTCGCACGAGGTGTCGCACGATTGGCGTCGCAGTCGTCGTTGACACCCCCTCAGCGTAGACGTCGAGCCTCAACCCCTCGTTGGTTCCAGATGTCAGCCGGATCGGGTAAGAACGTCGTCATGACCGCGCGCTGCCTGCCTGAGAAGCCCACTTTTGAGTCAACCGCCGAGGAAGCCGTGTGGGCGGCCCTTCGCGACCAGCTACCGGACCACGCCGTGCTCGTCGCCAACATCGCACTCAACGACCGCAAGGGCGACTGCGAAGCCGACGTGGCTGTTCTGTGGCCGGGGGTTGGCATCGCCGTCATCGAGGTCAAGGGTGGTCACATCACTCGCGACGAGGACGGCTCCTGGGTGCAGGTCGGTGGCAACGGTCACCGCAAGAGCATCGACCCCGTCTATCAGGCACGCCGTTGTCGTTACGCGCTCAGCAGCTGGATTCGGCAACAGACATCGATCAGCCAGCTCCGCATGACCTATCTCGTGGCATTCCCCTACACCCACGTTGACGACGATTTCGCCACCCCCGACTGCCCCCGCTGGCGGGTGCTGGACGACCTCGATGTCGAGGCCAATGCCGCTGGCAAAGTCGCCGCGGCCCTGCGCGACCTCGACGGTGCCGACCCTCCGCCCGAGCAGCACGTCGCCGCGATCGTCGACGCGCTGACCCGGCCGCCCGGAACCCAACGCGCGCTGGTGAGCGTCTTGGCCGAGAAGGAGGACGCCGTTGACCGCCTCACCGCCAAACAGACGCGGGTACTCCACGCGCTGCGCGACGCGCCCCGGCTGCTAATCCGCGGTGGCGCGGGCACCGGCAAGTCCTATCTGGCCCTCGAACAAGCGCGGCGGCTCAGCGGCCAGGGGCAGCGCGTCGCCCTGGTCTGCTACAGCCACGGGCTGGCATCTTTCGCCGAGCGCCGGGTGGCCACCTTCCCTGCGGCAGACCAGCCCGCCTACGTCGGTACGTTCCACAACCTCGGCTTTCAGTGGGGCGTCAAGCCATACCAGGGCACCGATCCGCGCTACTGGAATGACGAGCTGCCGATCCAGATGTTGCGCATGGCGGCGCACCTGACCGATTCCGAACGCTTCGACGCAGTCGTCGTTGACGAGGCACAGGACTTTGCCGACTCGTGGTGGCCGGCGCTGATGGCTGGCATGCGCGACCGCGAGTCAGGCGGGCTGTCAGTCTTCGTCGACGAGGGTCAGCGCGTCTTCGGCAGACAGGGCGTGCCGCCCGGTCAGCTCGTTCCGGTCAGCCTCGACGAGAACCTGCGCAACACCAAACAAATCGCGCAAACTTTCGGCTCTCTCGCCCACGAGCAAATGAAGTACTCAGGGCTCGACGGCGATCCCGTTCAGTTCCTGCCCTGCTCGACCGAGAAGGCCGTCGACACAGCAGACGACGCCGTGTTGGCGCTCATGGACGCCGGTTGGCCCCCAGAGACGATCGCCCTGCTTACCACCGGCACCCGGCATCCGGTGCAGTACGAACGGGTGCAAAGCCGAGGCACCAGCGGCTACTGGGACAGCTTCTGGGAGAACGACGACGCCTTCTACGGGCACGTGCTCGGATTCAAGGGGCTTGAGCGCCCGGCCATCGTCCTGGCGGTCAACGGCTTCCGCGACGAAGAACGTGCCCGTGAGCTGCTCTACGTCGGCATGACCCGCGCCCGCGACCTGCTGGTTGTGTGCGCCGAGCCCGCTGCGCTGCGCGGCTGGGCCGGCGAAGGCGTCATGCGAAGACTCCGTGCCTGACGCTCGATCTACCTGCGGTGGTGGTGCTCCACCAACTGCCAAACCTGCCGGAGCCCCATGACCATCAACCCCATCCAGATCGCTGCGCCGCCAAAAACGAACGGGTCGAACGTGAAGATTCCCGCGGCCACCAGGAGCACGAAGGGAACGACCAGGCAGATCGTCGCCACGACACGACCCACCGGACCAAATGTCGTGTCGCTCTTGACCCACCGCGACGCCTTCCCCTGCGGCCCATTTGTCCCGGGCGGCGGCAGACTCGGCACTCCCATCTGGCCCCGCAGCAGAGGCGCAGGGCCGTCAGCAGGAGTTGCCGCTGCCTGACCGGGCAGCGGCGCGAAGAAGTCGAACTCGCCGTCGACGTGAGCCGTCATGAGTGAGGTATCGACCCCCCGTCGCAACCACTTGATCGCCGCGCTACCTAGTCAACACTGTTGACAACGCTACTGACACTCACCACACTAGCCCGGTGCCCACCCAAACGAAGCAACGCGCCGAGCTCTCCCGCGAGCGGATTCTCGACGCAGCCCAAGAGGTCATCGACGCTGACGGCGACGCCGCTCTCACCTTTCGCCGGCTCGGCGCCCAGCTCGGCGCAGACCCGACAGCCGCCTACCGCTACTTCCGCAATAAGGACGATCTGTTGCTCGCTCTGGGCGACCGCCTGCTCGGGGAGGCAATGGACCAACTCTCCCCCGACCAGACCTGGCGCGCCGATCTCACCCAGCTCGCGCACCACTTGCGCAACGCCCTCGTCAGCCACCCGCGCCTCGCCGTCCTGATCAGCGTCCGTACGACCCAGGGCGAACAAGAGGCGCGGGGCATCGAGCACATCCTGACCACTCTCGCCGACGCCGGACTCTCGACCCACGACGCCGTACGGATCTGGCGAGCCCTGGCCGACACGGTGTTGGCGTGGTCTGGCTTCAGCGCCGCCTACCTTGCCCTGCCCGACGACATCAAGACTCGCGAAGCCACCTGGACCACCACCTATCGCCGGCTCCCCGCCGACAGCTATCCGCACATCCACGACGCGCGTCCCTACCTCGACGAGGACGACGACGCCTTTGATTTCGCTGTCGAGCTGCTGCTCGACGGCGTCGCCACCCGCATTGCCGCCGCCCACCAGGAGACCCCATGACCAAGCTGAACCGCCGCCAGTTCCTGGCAGGTGCCGGTGCCGCCGGCGCTGCCGGTGCCGTCGCCACCGTGCCCGCGCTCGCCCAGTCGGCGTCCGCCTCTAGCAGCAAAGCCGCCACCATCATCAGGAACGCCCGCGTGTTCGTCGGCGACGACGCGAACACCATGGCGAGCGCCGTGGCCATCGACGCCGACGGTCGCATCCTCGCCGTCGGCAGCAACCGTCAGGTCTCGGAGTACTCCGG
>JBDTTS010000082.1:0-8735 GCA_039930525.1 Actinomycetes bacterium
GCAGGTGGCACATGGCGTATCCGACCGGCCCGGTGTCTCGTTCGGCGAGCACTGCGAAGGTTTCTGGGCTCTCGAACAGCTCGGCGTCGATGCGCCGGCGACGAGCCCACGTCTGCGACCGATCAATGATCGGCAGCCCCGCGTCGCCGACCTCGTGATGGTGGTCGAAGAGCACCAGCCAGAGAGGCTCGAGGGCATCGATGCAGTCGGCGCCACGGATGCTGAACTCGGGTGTCGCGCGATCCGTCATGTTCGGCAGCCTAGGCGCACACTCGACGGGCTACGGCGTCACCCAGGTGTGCACTCGCGCGGCATTAACGTCAACGGGGTGTGCACTCGGCGGGCTTGGAGGGTTAGCCGCGCATGCTGCGTGCTTGCTTGGCGCTGCGCGGCATCGGGCCCTTCGGGATCGGCAGCGCTCCTTGCTGTGCTCCGAGGGCCTTGAGCCGGTGGTTGAGTTCGTTGACCTGGCCCGGTGTGATCGACTTCGGCAGCTTGGTGACCGCTCGTGGCAGCTTGCGCAGCGGTACTTCCTCGTCGCCGTTTCCGGCGAACAACTCGTGCACGGAGACATCAGGAGCGACGCGAGCCACCTTGCGCTTCTCTTGGGTAAGCAGCCCGCGAACACGGTTGTGGTTGCCTTCACCGACGAGCACCACACCCGAGCGACCCACCACGCGATGCACAAGGTCCTGCTGCTTGGTGAACGCCACCGCAGGGGTCACCGTCCATCCGCGGCGCAGCATGTTGAGCGATGCCGCCGCCGCACCCGGCTGACCCTCGATCTGGGCGTAGACGGCGCGCTCAGCACGGCGTCCGAACACCCACGCCGCGAGCGTCAGGCCGGTCATGAAGCCGAGGAAGCCGAGAATGAGGGGGTAACCGACCGCGTACCCGATACCGAGCAGCAGCAGGAACGGTCCGAGCAGACTCCCGATCAGGATCCACAGGATCTTCGGGTCGGCCTTCTTGGTGATGTCGTACGTCTGCTTGATCTGCGCGAGGCGGCCCGGCTTGTCGGGCTCGCCTGAATCCTCGGCCGCCTTCTTCTTCCTGTTCCACAGTGCCATGGAGGGCAGCCTACGTCGCCGCGGTCCTGAGACGGCGTTCAGGCTGCGGGTCGGGGAGCCCGATCCGACCGGTCACCCAGTCGCTACGTCGTGGTTCGCGCGGCGATGGCCTCTTGATACAGGCGCCCGGCGCGGTAGGACGAGCGGACCAGTGGGCCGCTCATGACGGCCACGATGCCGCGGTCGAGTGCTGCTTGACCGAGCACATCGAACTCGTCAGGGGTAACCCATCGTGCGATCGGGTGGTGCCGCTCGCTCGGGCGCAGGTACTGGGTGATGGTCAACAGCTCGCAGCCGGCAGCGACGAGCTGATCGATAGCGTCGAGCACCTCATCGGTCTCTTCGCCCATACCGAGGATGAGGTTCGACTTGGTGACGAGCCCCGCTTCGCGCGCCGCCGTGATCACCGCGAGCGAACGGTCGTACCGAAAGCCAGGTCGGATCCGGCGGAAGATGCGGGGGACCGTCTCGATGTTGTGCGCCAGCACCTCAGGCCGCGCGCTGAAGACGTCTGCCAACAACCCTGGCTCAGCACTGAAGTCGGGGATGAGCAGCTCGACGCCGGTTTCGGGGTTGAGGGCGTGGATCTGCCGCACGGTCTCGGCATAGAGCCAAGCGCCTTGGTCAGGCAGGTCGTCGCGTGCGACCCCAGTGACTGTGGCGTAGCGAAGCGCCATGGCGCGCACGCTCTCGGCCACGCGGAGCGGCTCACCGGCGTCGAGGGCGGCCGGCTTGCCGGTATCGATCTGGCAGAAGTCACAGCGTCGCGTGCACTGGTCGCCGCCGATCAAGAAGGTGGCCTCGCGGTCTTCCCAGCACTCGAAGATGTTGGGACAGCCGGCCGCCTGGCAGACGGTGTGCAGACCCTCGTCTTTCACAAGCTTCTGAATCTTGCGGTATTCAGGGCCGGTGCGAAGAGTGGTCTTGATCCAGGGAGGCTTGCGCTCGATCGGCGTCTCGGCGTTGCGTGCCTCGATCCGCAGCAGCTTGCGGCCCTCAGGAACCACGGTCACCGCGCCACCGCCGGCTGAGCTACCAGTGAAGGAAGGTGAGCCTCCAAGACGGACAAAACATCGGCGATCGATACTGCGGAGTGCCCCCGGCGCTGGCGCTCGAGCACCAGCGTCGTGACGCCGGCGTCGGCGATGCCGCACGGAACGATGACGTGGTACGGGTCGAGTGAGTTGTCGACGTTGAGCGCGAACCCGTGCATGGTGACGCCGCGAGCCACGCGAACACCGATGGCGCCCACTTTGCGTTCTGGGCCCTGCGCGTCAGCGGCCAGCCACACGCCGCTGCGCCCATCGACGCGGCCGGCTTCGATCCCGAGCTCACCGCAGACATCAATCAGCAGCTGTTCGACGCGGCGCACGTACGCGACGACGTCGATCGGGTCGGCGAGCCTGGTGATCGGGTAGCCGACGATCTGACCGGGGCCGTGCCAGGTGATCCGGCCTCCGCGATCCACGTCGATGACGGGCGTCCCGTCAGTGGGGCGCTCCCACGAGTTGGTGCGCTTGCCTGCGGTGTAGACGGCTTCGTGCTCGAGGAGTAGCACCGTGTCTGGTCGCGAACCGTCGGCAACCGCCGCGTGCGTCTGCCGCTGTAGGCCCAGCGCTCGTTGGTAGTCCACATAGCCATTGCCAAGGGGCGGGCCGAAGCCCACACGCTCAAGGTTTAGTGCCATGCCATCAGCCTACGTCGTGACAGAAGGGGACGCCGGGGCGGACATCGCGTCCGAACCGGCGTCCCCCTATTAGCTCAGGTCACGCGCCCTTGCTGATCTGGTAGAGCCGGTTGACTCCGGCCCAGACGTCGATGCGACTGCGGGTGATCCCGTTGCGTGAGTCGTAGACGCCGCGACCGGATTCCTTGAGGGCTCGTTCCACCTGGTTGATCGAGCTCCCCGGCCAGTAGCCACGGAGCACTGCGATCGCCCCAGCGACCTGCGGAGCTGCCATCGAGGTGCCGATCCAGCCGCACTGCCAGCCGTTGGCGGTACCGTCGTTGTCGAGGTTCGTGGGAACCGCCGAGCAGATGTCGGTGCCAGGGGCAAGGAGATCCAGCGTGCTGTTGCTGTTGGATCCGGCGTAGACGGCATCGACGCCGTTGGGCGTCAACGTTGTGTTGCCGACCGAGATGGCGCTTCGGAAACACGCGGGAGCGCCGACGGCGGCGGCTTGCCCGTCGTTGCCGCTGGAGACGACAGGGGCGATGCCGACCGAGCGGAGCGAGTCGAACCACTGTCCGAGCAGCCCTGGGGCGGTGGTGCCATCGTGGGCGACGCCGTCGCAGTAGCCGGTGTAGTTGCCACCACCGATGCTCATGTTGACCGCCGCCACCTTGACGCCGTGGTTGACCTTGAGCCCGTAGACGTAGTTCAGGGCCCACGTCATGTCGCTGTAGTAGAACAACGGTGCCGGGTTACCTTTGGCGTCCACGCCACGGTGGGCGGCGTTGATGGCAATGATCTTGGCGCCGCTTGCGACCCCATAGGCACCAGCCGCGGTGTGGGCGACGTGCGTTCCGTGTGAACAGCTGTAGGAGTAGGCGCAGGGGCGAGACGCACCGGCACCGTAGGAAACATTGGTGCCGTTCGGGCACTGGCCGGCGTTCGACCCTGACCCGGGGGTCGTTGTCGAGAAGCACGCCTCGTACGCGACCCGGCCGCTGAGGTAGGGGTTGTTCGCCTGAACTCCCGTGTCGATGACCGCCACGAGCTGGCCAGCCCCCTTGTAGCCGTTGTTGGTAGCAGTGTTGGCCCGGATCTGCTTGAAATCCCATTGCTGAGGAAGCTGCTGGCCGGCTGGGCTGCCGTTCCAGGTGGTGCCGGCCAGTTCGACCTCCTGGTCTTCGATGACCGACTCGACGGTCTGCGCTGTATCGAGCGCCTCAAGGTCCTCCGGTGTCGCGTGAAAGGCCACCATCGGCATCGTCTTGGACGTTTTGAGGGCGGCCGGGCGGTGCCCGAGCGATGCCACTAGGTCCTTGCGGGCGTGGACGATGGCGGCTTGCTCTGACCCTTTCGTGACGTACGTGCTCGTGGTGGTCACGTTCAGCTCTACCAGCACGGGGACGGTGCCGTCGGCGGCCGCCTTCTTGGCCAACCCAGGTGGGATGTGGCCGGAAGTCGGGGGGGTCGCCGAAGCCGGCGAGACAGCTGTCAGCAGCGACGCGGCAGCGATCGCCGCCGCACCGGTCGCCGCCAGCAGTCGACGGGCGAGGGGAGTGGTCGAGGGGTTCATCTGAGCCTCCGTTGTGGGTGGTGTGGTGCAGGCCCAACGGTGGCGGGAAAGCGGGCGAGGCTCCGTTGCCAAAGCGACGCCCCCCGTGTCATCTTGCTGACACTGAGCACGGCATCGCGGGCGACGCCAAACGGCGCGCTGCGGCGCGCTGCCCTAGATTGCTCGGTGATCATGTTCACCGAGCAAGGAGCCCGACGGCGTGTCTGAGTCACCAAGACCTGCATCGACTGGGCATGAAATGCGTACCAGGACCCGCCACGCTCGGGCCTGGGTGTGGGGCGCCATCGTTCTTATCATCGGCTGGTTCGCCCTTGGCGGCGTGATCGGCCCCGTCGCTGGTCAGCTGTCGAGCGCGCAGGAGAACGACAACGCCACCTTCTTGCCGTCAGGTGCCGAGGCGACGCAGGTCATCGAGAAGCAGCAGCTCTTCGCACAGGAGTCGACGCTTCCGGTGGTCGTTCTCTTCGTCAGTGGCCAGCCGATCACCGATGCGCAACAGGCGGCTGTTGGCGAGTTTGTTGACGAGGCACCCGCTTTGTTCGTCGAGACCGGGCCAGGAGCCAGTGACGGACAAGATCTGGGCGACTTCCTGAGCTCAGCTCCGATCACGGCCGTTCCGTCAGAGGACGGCGAGGCGATTCTGGTCACCGTTCTGCTGTCTGAGGACAAGACCACTGACGCGCTGGAAAACGGTGAGTCCCCAGTGCTGGCGGTGGCCGAAGTTCTGTCTGAGGCCGCCACTGAGGTGGCTGAGCCGGTGGGCCTCGAAAGCTATGTCACTGGCCCCGGCGGATTGCTGGCCGACCTGATCTCGGTCTTTGGTGACATTGACGGAACACTGCTCCTGGCCACGGCGCTCGTCGTGACGTTTATTTTGATCCTGGTCTACCGCAGCCCGTTCCTCTGGGTGATCCCACTGGTCAGCGCGGGCTTCGCACTCAGTCTGGCGAGCGCCCTCGTCTACTTCATGGCGACGTCGGACTGGCTGAGCCTGAACGGACAGAGCCAGGGCATCTTGACCGTTCTCGTCTTCGGCGCTGGGACCGACTACGCCCTGTTGATGGTCAGCCGATATCGCGAAGAGCTGCACTACTACGAGCGACCTGTCGACGCGCTCAAGAGTGCGTGGCGCGGCACGGTCGAGCCGATCCTCGCCTCGGGGGGAACGGCATCACTCGGGCTGCTGATGCTGCTGTTCTCAGAGCTGAACTCGAACAAGTCGACCGGCCCGGTGGCAGCGGTCGGGATTGCGGCGGCGCTGATCGTGATGCTCACGTTCTTGCCAGCCCTTCTGCTGGTGCCGTCGGCGGCCCTGCCGCTCGGCGCATTCTTGATCGTGATCATCCCCGGGATCGTCCTCGAACTGATCTTTGGAACCCCGCTCGTCCCCTTCGCCGTCGTTGGTGGGGTTCTGGCGGCGATTGCCTTGGTGGCCGTGGTCGTTGGGGGACTGGTTCGCCAGTTCAGAGCCCCTGGAAATCGGCCACGGATCTTCGCTATCGACCCCGTCCGGTGGGCGTTCTGGCCGCGCGTCCCGCACCAGGACGCTAGCGACGACAAGCTGTCAGGTGGTTGGGCCAAAGCCAGCCGCCAGATCGGACGGCGGCCGAGAGTCGTGTGGGTCGGTGCGGCAGCTGGCCTGTTGATCTTGGCCGCCTTCAGCACGACGCTCAGCGCATCCGGGATCGCCACCACCGATCTCTTCGTCGAGGATGTCGACTCGGTCACGGGGCAAGAAAAGCTGGCCGAGCACTTCCCAGCCGGCGAGGGCAGCCCGGCCACCGTGATCGGCCCTGCTGATGCCGCCGATGCCATGACGACGACGCTGCTCGGCCTGGACGGTGTCGCCGCGGTGGTGCCGTACGCCGGCCCGCCAACGGGCCCGCCAGAGGGCAACGACGCCGCACAGGCGCCGACGAACTCACCTCCCAAGGCTCCCGAGCCCCTCGTGGTCGACGGTCTCGTCCAGCTCGACGTCACGCTGACCGACGCGGCCGACTCGGACGCCGCCGAAGAGACCGTCGTCGAGATGCGGAGCGTGCTCGATGACGTGGCCGGCGAGGCGGCGCTGGTCGGTGGCACCACAGCGGTGAACTACGACACGCAGCAGGCGAGCATCCGCGACAACAAGGTCGTGATCCCGTTGGTGTTGCTCGTGATCTTCGTGATCTTGATGATCTTGCTGCGGGCGATCCTCGCTCCGGTGCTGCTGATCGGAAGTGTGGTGCTCTCGTACTTCGCCACGCTGGGGTTGTCGGCAATCGCATTCGACCTGCGCGGCTTCCCTGGCGCGGATGCCTCTTTCCCGCTGTTCACCTTCGTGTTCCTGGTGGCTCTCGGGATTGACTACAACATTTTCCTCATGACTCGAGTGCGCGAGGAGTCGCTGAGGCTTGGTACCCGGCCAGGGTTGTTGCGCGGTTTGGCGGTCACTGGCGGCGTCATCACCAGTGCTGGCGTCGTGCTGGCTGCGACGTTCCTGGTGCTCGGGGTTCTGCCGCTCGTGGTGCTTCAGCAGATTGGTTTCGCTGTGGCTGCTGGCGTGCTGATCGACACCTTGATTGTTCGGTCGCTGCTCGTTCCCGCTTTGTCGTACGAGATCGGGGGCAAGATCTGGTGGCCCTCGAAGCTGATGCGTCAACCCGATGCCAGCATTGAGCAGCAGCAAGCTGCCGGCGTCCCGTACATCCGCGAGCTCGAAACTGCTGGCACCAAGGAGTGAGCAGTGACTACAGGAGCCCGGGCGGCAAGGGCGTCTCGATGACCGTTCCGCCCTGGCGTTCGACGCGATAGGCCATCGGGGCCTGCGTCTCGGAGGTGGCCGGCCGGTCGCAGATCACCTCGACGGGCTCGGTGCCCTCGTAGAGCAGGCCCACGTAGTCGTCGGTCGCATACGCGGTGCCGAGGGTGCCGTCGCCGACCAGCTGGTGCAACAGGGGTCGTCGCTGCTGCTCAGAGTCGTAGTGCACGCCGTTGGCGTAAGGAAGCATCGCGAGCCCGTTGGTGACGGCCCGCAGCTCGGGACCGAACGAGTCCGTCGTTCCACCGGTGTGCCAACAGAGCGAGCCAGCGCTGACGCCGCCGAGGACGACCCCGGCCTCCCACGCTTCGCGCATGGCGGCGTCCACGTCGTGCAGCCGCCACACCGCGAGCAGGTTGGCCACCGACCCTCCGCCGACCCAGATTGCATCGGATTCGAGCAGGGTGGCGCGGGGGTCGCGGTTGGGCATCGGAAAGAGCTCGAGGTGGCCTACGTCGACATTCCAGCCGGTGAAGGCTGAGTAGCAACGGGTGAGGTAGCTGCGGTCGTCGCCGCTGGCTGTCATGACGAAGGTCAGGCGCGGTCGTTCCTTGCCGGTGAGCTCGAGCATGCGGCGTATCGACTCGGCCGGCTTGGCCACGCTGTAGCGGTCGCCCGCGGTGAAGCCGCCCGACGTTGCCATGATGCGACGGGTGGTCATCGATGGGCTCCTTGATCGCTGAGGACGGCGTGCGCGGTGCGGCGTCCGGACACCATCGCACCCTGGATCGAGGCGCTGTCGCGGTGGTCGCCAGCGACGAACAGTCCGTTACCGATTGACACCGGCTGGCGGAAGTCGTGCGGGGGAGGCATCGCAGGTAGGGCGTGTGGAATGCGGTACACCGCAACGGTCTCCCAGTCGCTGGTGCTGGTGCCGTAGAGGGCGGCGGCGTGGGTCAGCACCGCTGACTCGTCGTCGGCCGGACCGCCGACGCCGATCACAGATGACGCGATCAGTGCACGTCCCAGCGGGGCGTAGGCAGGGGCCGCGTGGCTCACGACCACCGAGTTCACGATGGGTCCGGCAAGCGCGTTGCTGTCCAGGTGCAGTACGGGGCGTCCCTTGGCCAGGCCTAGATCATCGGTGGAGTGGTACCAGGTGGTGACGCCGTTCAGCGCCGGTGCGGAAAGAGCGGGCAGCAGGGTGGCGGCTGTCCGCGGATCGGTCGCGACAATGACGGCGCGGGCGCTGATTGAGCCGTCGTCGACCTCGACGCGTCCTGGGTGCACGGACCGCACGCGGCACTCGAGGTCGATCGCGCCCTGTGGCAGGTGAGCGGCCAGCTGCAAGGGGATGTGTCGCATACCGTGCGACGGCACGGACGGTGTGCCCCTCACGAATGTGCCCAGGACCACGTCGAGGAACCGACGCGAGGTCGCGAGGTCGGGCTCGAGGAAGACGCCGGCGAGGAACGGCCGAAGCAGATTCTCGACGGCATCCGGAGCGATGCCCGCTGCGATAAGCGCAGACTCGGCGGTGGAGTCGAGCTGATTGGTGAGCTCGGTCGAGGGCGTCGTGGCACAACGACGGAGGTATCGAGCCAGCGCTGCGCGTTGCCGGATAGAGCCCAGCGGCGCTCGCAGCACGTTAGGTGCCCATCCCAGTACGTCGCGAGGGTC
>JBDTTS010000083.1:0-8594 GCA_039930525.1 Actinomycetes bacterium
TACGCCGCTGTCGAGCAACCGCGCGGCGAGCTGGCGGCCCGCTGCGTCGGCCTCGAGCAGAGGCGCGGTGATGGACATCCGGGCGACGGACGAGCCGTCCGGTGAGGCGACGAGCGCCTCGATGGTGAGCTCGGGTTCGCTGAACCCGAGCTCTGAGACGACGCCAAGGGCGCCGACTGGGGCTGAGCAACCCGCTTCGAGGGCAGAGAGCACAGCACGTTCTGCGGTGACGGCGGCGCGGGTGGCGGAGTCGTCTAGCTGACGAAGTGGTGCATGACGGTCGTCACCAGCAAGGTCGCGCAGCACCTCGACCGCGAGTGCGCCTTGCCCAGGGGCAGGCAGCATGATCGACGGGTGGATCGTCTCGGTGACGACCTCGAGTCGACCGAGACGCGCGAGACCGGCCTTGGCCAGAACGACAGCGTCAACGCGACCGGAGTCGACCAGGTCAATGCGCGTGTCGACGTTGCCGCGAATGTCGACGACATCGAGGTCTGGCCGCAGCGCCTTGAGCTGCGCGGCTCGACGCGGAGAGCCGGTACCTACCGTTGCCCCGATGGGGAGGGTCTCGAGGGTCAGGGCGTCGCGTGCCACGAGCGCGTCGCGCGCGTCGCCGCGCTCGGGGATAGCAACCGTCTCGATCTCTGGCAACTCAGTCGTGGGCAGATCCTTAAGCGAGTGCACGGCGACATCAATCTGCCCGATGAGCAGGGCGTCGCGCAGCGCGCTGACGAAGACTCCGGTGCCACCGATCGACACCAACGACTCGCGCGAGATATCACCGGCAGTGGTGACGTGAACCAGTTCAACCTCGCGCCCGGTCGCTGCGTGGATGGCATCGGCCACAAGAGTCGACTGCGCGAGCGCCAAAGCGCTCTTGCGGGTCCCGAGCCTGAGGGCGGTCATCGAGCACCGTCCTCGAGGTCGGGCGTGTGCAGTGCTTCCACTGTGCGCAGGTCGAGGTTGAAAAGCCGGTGCAAGGCTTCGGCGTACGCCTCGCCGTCTGGTTCGGCCGCAAGCTCTTTGACGCGCACAGTGGGCGCGTGCATGAGCTTGTCGACGACCCGGCGCACCAAGTGCTCGACGTCGGCACGATCGGCGACCGACAGATCAGGGCGCTTAGTGGCGAACCAGGTGAGTTCGTCTGCGACGATCTCAGAGGCTAACGCGCGAAGGGCCACCACAGTCGGTGACACCTTCTCGGCGACGCGGGCGCTCAAGTAGTTCTGCACCTCGGTTCCCACGATCCGGCGGACACTCTCGACGTCCTGCTCATACTGACCGTCAGAGAGCAGCGCGCCGAGGTCTTCGAGGTCGATGAGCGTGACGCCGTGAACGCCAAGGACCTCAGGATCGATGTCGCGAGGCAGGGCAAGGTCGAGCATGACCTGCGGACTGTTGCCAACGAGCGAACGAGCAGACCCGGCAACATCGGCCGCGACGAGGTGTCCGAGGGCGCCGGTGCACGAGACGACGAGATCGGCCTCGGCAAGGCCTTCGGCAATGTCATCGATCGCCAGTGAGCGACCGCCCACTGTGACTGCCAAGGCATCGGCCCGAGCTGGCGTGCGGTTGGTGATGATGATGGTCATGCCCAGGCGGGCCGCAGTGCTGGCCGTCAGGGCAGCCATAGAGCCGGCACCGACGATCAGTGCCGTGCGTCCAGACAGTCCCTCGAGCGAGCGAGCTGCCAGGTCGAGACCAACAGACACCAGCGACGCACCGGCCTTGTCGATACCGGTCTCGCTATGGGCGCGCTTGCCAACGCGCAGTGCCATCTGTACGAGGTCGTTGAGCTCGCGACCGAGGCTGCCCTCGTCTTGAGCCGCGCGCAGCGACTGCCTCACCTGCCCCAGAATCTGGGCCTCTCCAACAACCATCGAGTCGAGTCCGCTGGCCACCGAGAAGAGGTGCTGCACCGCGCGGTCTTCGTAGTGCACATAAAGGTGAGGAACGAGCTCGTCTGCCACGACCCCGGTGGCTCGGGCGAGACCCTCGGTGGCGGCATCGACAGCTGGGTGGAACTTGTCGGCCTCGACGTAGACCTCCACCCGATTGCACGTCGCCACCACCATGGCTCCGTCGATCGCCGGGTTCTCGGTGAGCTCGTGCAGCAACTTGGACTGCGCATCGGCTGGCAGAGCCAGGCGTTCAAGCATCGGCACAGCCGCGGTGCGGTGCGAAACCCCGAGGGCGAGCAGACTCATGGGGCCACCTGCCCCAGTTCGTCGCTTCGACGCTGCTGGTGGAAGGCGAGGATCTGCAGTTCGCTGGCGAGATCGACCCGGCGCACGTCGACCGCGGTCGGGGCCGTGAGCACGACCGGTGCGAAGTTCAAAATGCTGGTGACGCCAGCGTCGACGAGGGCATCGGCCACTTGCTGAGCAGCAGACGCCGGGGTGGCGACGACGCCGATCAGGACGCCTTCAGCACGCGCCACCATGGGCAGGTCGCTGAAGGGCAGCACCACGAGGCCAGCGACCTCGGTGCCCACCGTCGCTGCATCCTCGTCGAAGAGGCCAGCGAGGCGGAATCCCCGTGAGGCGAAGCCGCCATAGTTGGCCAGGGCGTGTCCAAGATGGCCGATGCCGACGATGACGACCGGCCACTCTGACGAGATCCCGAGTTCAGCGCCGATCTGGTCGATGAGCACCGAAACCTCGTAGCCGACGCCCCGCGTTCCGTACGAGCCGAGGAACGAGAGGTCTTTGCGCAGCTTGGCGGGGCTCACGCCCGCGGTGGTCGCGAGCGCATCGGACGAGACCGACTCGACACCAGCCGCCGCGAGGTCGACCAGCACCCGGTGGTAGAGCGGCAGGCGTCCGACCGTGGCCTCCGGAACGCCGGCACGGCGCGTGCCGAGGCGGCGTCCGGTGTCGGAGCGGTGCGTCACGAAGGTCTCCTGCGGCTACGGAACATGCCCGGCCCCTGTCGTGGATCCCGGTGCCTACACGGGGCAGGGGCGGGTCAACGTTTGGGGTACGGGCTCGCCGTCAGGGTAAGCGCTTGTGAAGGAGCGCACAAAGTTGCACAGCCGCCGGTCTCACGCTATGAGACCGGCGGCTGTGCGTCGTTCGGGGGGCGGGAAGGCCCGCTGGGCTCCTCAGCCGTACTGATTTTGGCCCGGCGTGCTCGGCAGTAGCATCAAAATCAGGTACCAAATGCCGCCGATGCAGGGCACCAGCACGATCCAGTACCACCAGCCGGAGCGATCGGTGTCGTGCAGGCGCCGGACCGAGACCGCGATCGACGGCAGGATGAACGCGAGCCACAGAACCAGGAAGATGACCCACCAGATCACCGAGGCTCCGCCGCCGCTGCCAGATACTGAGCCGTCTCCGGTCGATGTCCAGTCCATGCTCGCGAATATCCCGATATAGGGGATAAGCGACAGCAACCAGACAAAGAGGAACCACCACCAGTACTCAGCTCGCGTCGACCGCCCAGCCCAGGTCGACCAGCCAGCAAACGCGCTCTTTATGGCCTCGCCAAAACCGACCATCGTCAACTCCCTTTCAAGGTGTGAACGACGTCAGGCTCCCAGCCACGACCGGGCAGCGACACCCGACACGCCGCTGAACAGCAGATCAGCGAGCCAGCGCCTTGCGCAGCCGCGCCTCGTCCACCCGCCAGTAATCGTGCTGGACGCCGTCGACCAGGGTGACCGGGATCTGGTCCCACCATTTCTGCTGCAGCTCGGGGTCGCCGGTGATGTCGATCTCGTCGTACCCGACTCCGACGTCAGCGGCCACGCGGTCGATCACGACCCTGGCGTCGTCACAGAGGTGACAACCCGGCTTGCCGAGCAGCGTGATGCGCTGTGGCCGATCACTCACTGGTGGCCCCGGCCTGATCGCGGTGGACCCGGCCGCGGGCCACCTTGCCCGTGAGCGAGTGCGGCAGGTCGTCGACGAACTCGATGACCTGCGGCCGCTTGAACCGCGCGAGGCGCTCAGCAGCGTGAGCCTGTAGGTCGTCAGCCGTCGTCGCAGGGTCAGCCAGCACCACCAGAGCCTTGACCCCTTCTCCGGTGCGGTCGTCGGGCACCCCGATCACGGCAACCTCGCGGACGCCGGGATGCTGCAGCAGCACTTGCTCGACCTCGTGCGGGTACACATTGAAGCCGCTGACGATCACGACGTCCTTGCGACGGTCGACGATGTGCAGGTCGCCGTCGTCGTCGACGAAGGCGACGTCGCCGGTGGCGTACCAGCCGTCGGCGTCTGGACCTCCATCACCGTCTGGCCAGTAGCCGCTGAACAGGTTGTCGCCCTTGATCCAGATCTCGCCCGGATCACCGTCAGCCGGGTCGATGTCGACACCCTCGTCGTCGACGAGACGCAACTCGATGCCGACGAAAGGCCTTCCGACCGACCCCGGCTTGGCTACACCCGACACGACGGTGGAGCTGACCCCCGGCGCCGCCTCGGTGAGCCCATAGCCCTCGTGCACGTACCAGCCGGTGAGGGTGTGGATGCGGTGCTGCACTTCGGGCGGGAGCGCCGCCGACCCACTGAAGGCGATCCGAAGGCCGTCGAGGTTGTCGACAGCGCCAGAAGATGCCGCCCAGGCCGCCCACAGGGCGGGCGCCCCAGGGACGTTCGTGACGCCGTACTGCGACACAAGGGGCAGGGCGCGTACGACGTCGACGCCGTCGACCAGCACGGCGGTTGCTGCAGCCCGGACGACGGCACCGATCGTTCCGGCGAGCGAGTAGATATGCGTCAGAGGCAACAAGACGAGCACCACGTCATCTGGTTCGGCCACGGCCACCTGCGCAGCAGCCACCTGCTCGAGATTGGCGATAAGGGCACGGTGCGTCAGCATCGCGCCCTTGGCGTCGCCCCCGGTTCCCGATGTGTAGACCACGACGGCAAGGGCTTCGCCACCCTCGGCAGTAGCCACGCTGCGTCCGGCCCCGGCGGCGACGAGCGCATCAAATGATTCGTCGCCTTTGCCAGCCGCCGCCACGACTCGTGGCACCGGTGCAGCGGCTGCCTCGGCCACCGGCGCCGTCTGACGATCGACGACCACCAGCGAGAGATCGACGTGGGCGATCAGCTGAGCCACCTCAGAAGCTGTGAGCGCCGGATTGACCGGAACGACCACGAGACCCGCGCGCAGCGCGCCGAAGTAGCCGATGACGAACTCGGGGCGGTTGCCCAGGAAGAGACCCAGCCGCTCGCCAGGCTGTAGACCTCTGGCCTGCAGGCCAGCCGCGCAGGCCGTCGCGGCCCGATCCACGTCGGACCAGCTCATCCGGCTTGCTCCGACCACGAGCGCCGGGTGCTCGGGACGGGTGGCGGCAGCGCGCGTCAGGTAGTCGCCGAGGTGTGTAGGCCGAGTCACAGGCGTGAGTCTGGCACAGGAACGGCGGCGCTCTAGGGGCGTCTGGAGATGGCTGCCGTTGACCCGCCCCACCGACGGTCGGGTCCGCACTGATTAGGCCGAATGGGTGAACGCCGGCTCAAGGAATCTCGCCAAGCCCCGACACCACTAGTAGTCCCCAACGAGAGCGGTGAGATTGTGACTGCGGTTCGTCCTTGGCGGAACTGCCTGGCAACGACCCTGGCTGGCCTCTTGACGGCGTTCATCGCGGTGCTCGCACTGCCGGGCGTCGCGTACGCCGGACCCAACGAGGGCGACATCTTTTCGGCGGTGAACTCGGCTCGGGCTTCGAACGGTCTACCGGCCTACGCATACGCGGGAGACCTTGCCGCTGCAGCCCGAGGACAAGCAGAGCGCATGGCGGCGTCCGGCGAGCTCTACCACAATCCGAACCTTGGCAGCGAGGTCAGCGGCTGGTCACGGATCGGTGAGAACGTCGCGTTCGCAGGCGACTGGCGCAGCGCCCATCAAGTGTTGATGAACAGCCCAGACCACCGCGCCCAGATCCTCGACTCCGGGTACACGCAGATGGGTGTGGGCACTGCCGTCGGCAAGAACGGCACGCTGTGGGTCGCCCAGGTGTTCCGGACGCCAACTGGGTCGCCCGCGCCGTCGGCAGGCGGCTCCGGCGGAGAAACACCTGGTACATCGACTGGCGGGACAAGCCCAGACACGGCCTCGTCGACCGGTCCATCGTCGACGGCTGCTCCAGCACCGACGGCCGAACAGATCCTGCGCTCGAACATCCGCGACGCCCGCGAGAAGATGAAGACTCGCACGAGGGCACGGCAGAGCAACGACCCCATCGTGGCCGCGCTCGACTACGCCGCGGTGATGGACACCGTCACCGGCTGACCGCCCAACTGCTCGCCGAGAGCTCGGCCCGGCACCTGCGAAGGGCTTTACAGTGATGAAGTGACCCCCACGGATACGAACGCCTCTTTCGAGCAGCCGCGACGCCCCCCTGCCGTCGTGGCTGGCGAGGCCGCCGCACGGCGAGCCGAGACCACGCAAGAGCTGAACGTCGATCCCCAGGCCGCTGCCTTCTTCGACATCGACAACACGATCGTGCGCGGGGCCTCCCTTTTTCACCTTGCTCGTGGGCTGGCCACCCGCAAGTTCTTCACCATGAGCGACGTCAGCTCGTTCGCGTGGAAGCAGGCGAAGTTTCGCGTCGCCGGTCGAGAGGACACCGACGATATCGCGTCGGTGATCGATGCCGCGCTCAGCTTCGTTGCTGGCCACGAGGTGTCCGAGGTCGTCTCGCTCGGCGACGAGATTTTTGACGAACGCATCGAGGACAAGCTCTACGCGCAGACCATCGAACTGACGCGAACCCACCTGAGAGCCGGTCAACGTGTGTGGCTCGTGTCGGCAGCGCCGGTTGAGATGGCCTCCCTGATTGCCCGCAAGCTCGAGCTGACCGGCGCCCTCGGAACCGTTTCCGAGATCGCCGACGGCCGATACACGGGCAAGCTTGCCGGGGCTCCTCTGCATGGCCCAGCCAAGGCCGAAGCCGTCCGCGCGCTCGCTGAGCGAGAGAACCTCGACCTGGGCCTCTGCTCGGCCTACTCCGACTCGTCTAACGACATCCCCATGCTGTCGCTGGTCGGGCAACCGGTCGCCATCAACCCGGACGCGAAGTTGCGTCGGCATGCGAAAGCGATGGGCTGGCACGTGCACGACTACCGCACCGGGCGCAAAGCCGCGCGTATCGGCGTCCCGTCCGCCCTGCTCGTGGGTGCGGCAGCCGGCGTCGCGGCTGGCGTCGTCTCCAGCCGCCGCCGCAAGTAGCGGTCAGAAGAAGACGCTGCGACGCTGCATCAGTAGCTTGTAGAGCGTGTGCTGGATGGTCTCGCGAACCTGGTCGGTGAGGTTGAACATCAGCATCGGGTCGTCAGCAGCGCCCTCGGTGAACACGTCGGTCATGATCGGCTCGCCGAACTCGATGTGCCACTTGCTCGGTAGGGGAATCATGCCGAGCGGCCCGAGCCAGGGAAACGTTGGAGTAATCGGAAAATAAGGGACGCCCAACATCCGAGCCAGCAGCTTGGCGTCGGCCAGCATTGGATACGTCTCTTCGGCGCCCACAATGGACGTGGGAATGATCGGCACCCGCGTGCGAAGAGCTGCCGACACGAACCCGCCGCGTCCGAACCGCTGTAGCCGATACCGCTCGGCATAGGGCTTACCAACACCCTTGAACCCCTCGGGCCATACGCCCACCAACTCGCCGGCCTCAAGCAACCGTTCGGCATCAGGGTTACACGCCAAGGTGTGGCCGGCCCGACGCGCCACCGTGCCAACGAACGGCAGCGCGAACACCATATCGGCGCCGAGCATGCGAAGCTCGCGATGGGCCGGGTGGTGGTCAGACAGCGCCACCTGCGTCATGAGCGAGTCGAGCGCGATCGTGCCGGAATGGTTGGCCACGATCAGCGCGCCACCGTCGTGAGGGACGTTGTCTATGCCATGCACCTCGACGCGGAACCACTTCTCATACAGCGGACGCATCGCGGGCACGAGGACATCGCGAGTGAGCTCGCGATCGAAGCCGAAGTCGTCAACCTCATACGAGCCCTCGAGGCGTCGCCTCAAGAAACGAAGAGCACCAGCCACCTGCTGCTCACCCGGAAACGACCCCGACTGGTCATTCGGCTCGCGTTCGGGGTTGATCGGGATCACCTTCGCGTCGCTCACCCGGGCCGACCCCCAATGGTCGATACCGACGCCGACTCATCTGGGGCATCCCAGGGCATGACGCGACCCAACGGGTGGGCACGCAAGAAGGCGTCGAACGTGTCGCGCGTGGAGTACTTCGGGACAAACCCGAGCCGCTCCTGGATCAAACTGGTGTCGACGCCGCGTCCGTACTTGAAGTACTCGATCTGCTCTGACGTGAAGTCGATAAGGCCGAAACGCCTGACGACGTCACGGGTCACCGACGCCACCGGCGTCGGCAGTGGCAGATTCAATCGACCTGCCCGCGCAATCGCTTGCGAGAGCATCAGAACTCCGTCGCCAGATACGTTGTACGTGCCAGGCGCATCGCCAAAGGTGGCGGTCTGCACGGCGTCCAACGCATCGTTCTCGTGCGTCAGTTGAAGCCGGCCGTCGAACCCCATCACGGTCGGCACGACCGGCAGCGAGAGGTAGCGCGACAGGGGAGTGTCGATACCGCCGCCCAGAATGTTCGCGAAGCGCAG
>JBDTTS010000084.1:0-8406 GCA_039930525.1 Actinomycetes bacterium
GTCGCGGTCAGAGAGGAGCACCCGGCGAGACTACTAGCAGCTGGAATCGCTAGCTCAGCAAGGCCGCAGACAGCTGCTCGGTCAACCAGGTTTGGTACTGCTCGGCGGTCCAGCCATGCTCGCGAACCAGCCCCGTGTAGAGGCGCGGATCGGTGAGGGCCCAGACAATGTCAGCTGCCAACGCCGCGTCCATGCGCAGTTTGTCGGGGTCTATGTGGGCAACGAATTCAGCCATACCCTCGTGCCTGCCCTGCTGATGACCTTGCAGGTCAGCCATAACATCGGCATCGGAGCCGGACGCCTGCTGCATCACGTCGTACAGATCTGCAAGGCGCCCGTGCGCCTCGGTGACGAACGCCGCGAGCAGAGCGACCTGTTCATGCGCATCTGAGGTGGCCGCAACGTCGGCGGCGACCTGCCGCTCACGAACGGGAACTGGATCGTCGTCACCAACGATGGCAATGTTGACCAGTTGCTTGAGCAGCGCGGCTTTTCCGCCGAAGGCTGCCGCCGCCGTCGCCGTCGCCACTCCGGCTTGCGTGGCCACAGCTCCCATAGTGGTAGCGGCATAGCCACGCTCGACGAACAGGGATCGAGCGGCGTCCAGGACGGCAGTTCGGGTAAGGGCCGCCGACTCTTGCCGACGCGATGCGTCGTAGGTACGTCTTGACATCTGCCACCATTCAACTAGTGTTTATACTATTAAATAGTACCACTACAAACCGTCCAAGGAGGACCCATGTACGCGTTTTGTCAGGACATGCCGGGAGTCAGTCTCGAGGACCAAGCCAAAATCACGCCTCTGATGGCCCCCGACGCACTCAACGGGTGCATCGCGCACGTGGCCGGCCCGATAGATGGGGGTAGCCGGATCGTTGACGTGTGGGAAAGCGAGGAGCAGTACCGCGCGTTTCAAAAGCAGCACCTCTACCCCGCCCTCGCCACACTGCAGCAGGGTCAACCGCTGCAGGACACTCGTGGACTCCCAGCCTTCACGGTTCTCGACGTTACCGGCGACGGTCACGTGTCGGGTATGTGAGCGACACGAAAGGTGGCTCACCACCTGCGGTGTACCCGATGCGGAACCTGCGGTGGGTGCGGCATAATCACTGCGGAATAGCAGTCGCGGGTGTAGTTCAATGGTAGAACATCAGCTTCCCAAGCTGACAGTGCGAGTTCGATTCTCGTCACCCGCTCCAGCTGTCCGCGGGGGTCAGCCGCCCAGGGGCGACTGGCCACAGCGGGTCGAGGCGCTCGCTCAGTGAGTCAGCGCTAGGACACCGAGTCCACCGTCGCACAGACGGCGTACACCCGGAAGTTCGAGCTGCTGCCCGTCGGGTTGTTGTAGTTCACGGCCCACCCGTCGTCCCGGACGAGGTCCGCGTCGGCGCCATCGATCGGGGTGGAGCTGTCCAGGATCACGTCGGGACCGACGGTGAAGGGCGCGGCGCCCCCGCTCACGACGGAGGTACCGACGGGGCAGTCAACGCTCCCGCCCACTCCGGTCCCGGCCGGAAGGGGGATGGTCGCGGTTTCGACGTACTCCAGTGCGACCAGACCAGCAGGCCCCCGCACCGATCCCTTGAAGTCCCTCTTTGTCAGGGACTTGTTCTTGACGTCCTTGCCGGTGAGGGAGCCGTTCTTGACGTCCCTCCCGGTGAGGGAGTCGTTCTTGACGTCCCTGCCGGTGATCAGATTGGCGGCGACGGCGGTGCCGCCGAGGGTCAGGAGCAGCGCGATCACGGCAACGAGCACGGTGAAGACCGGGCGGTGGTTCGTGGATGTCGGCACGGGACGTCCCCTCAGGGCACATGGGGACCGAAGAGATTCCGGCCCAGGCCAGGCACTCTACTCACAGCTTCGATCGCGGCCCCTGGCTTGCTGTGGCTCGTCGCGTGTGGCTTTGCCAGTCTCTAAGCGGACCCGCTCGAAGGTGAAGTCGGCGACCGTCGTCAAGCGGAGGCCTTCAGCCTTGACCGCGTCCAATGTCGACGTCTGCTTCCCAAGCTGAACAGTGCGAGTTCGATTCTCGTCACCCGCTCCCAGTCCACGGACCGACAACTTGAACTCGCTTCGCGTGGCGGGCGGCGCAGTTTCTGAGGGTCGTGGGGCTTGTTGTGGGGTGCCCTCGACCCCGGGCACGTCGCACGCCCCAGCCCCGGATCGGCGCACCGCCGCCAAAGTCGCCATGGCAGAAGCCAGCAATCCAACGCTTCCGCTAGAACGGGACGGTCATGCAGGCCAGCCGTGCGCCAGCGGTTCCGGCATCCCCCGGGCCGGTCCCTGTGTGCATTTCGTGGATGACGACCGACATGGGTCGAGTTACGTCGGGCTGCCAGGGAACGACCGCCTTAGACGTCGCGTTGCCCGCGGAGTTGGTCTGCAGGTCCAGCCAGATCTCGTTGGTTGGGTTCGCATATGTCGGATCCGTCGGGTTGAGCAGATCCGGGTTGGCGAGGTACTGGAAATGCCCGAGCGCGTCCGCTCCGTTGGAGGTACACGCCGCCTTGTGGGCGTGCGCGCCGTACTCCCGGTTTGCGCGGACACCCTTCACGGTCAGCGTCACCACGCTCATCCCATCGCCTGGGTAGGCCACGTGCACACTCAGCCGTGCCCCCGCTGGCAACATGTCGTCGTTGTAGGTCCAGGCGCCACCACTCCCATCGGTCGAGGCGACACCCACCGTGCGTACCGGTGCCGGTCCCGCATGGGCTGGGACGGCGGCCACGAGAGCAGCCCCCGTGGCAAGGACAATGAGGCAAGTACGGGCGATCCGCGCGTGGGCCATGACAGTCTCCAAGGGGTATTGAGCGTCTACCCCTCTGTCGTTCGAAGCTCGACAAACGGTTCACGCGGGCTCGGAGCTACAGCGAGCGCCTCGGCGAAAGGGCCTCTGGCCGGGGACGTCGCACGCACACACCGTCAGCTCCAATGAAGAGTTAGGCACGGTTCTTCTCGCTGAGCGGGCTAAACCCGTGACTGTCTCTTCATTCACCACTCGGCGTCGACCGAAACCACCCAAGGACCCCGGGTGCGACGTTCACCCGTAAGGGTCAGCGCTAGACCGGTCAGCGACGCCGAAGAACACAGGGGACGCGGAAGGCGGTCTATCTCGTGATGTTCACGTCGAAACTTGGTGCGGCTCTGCTAGCAGTCGGCGCCCTTGTCACTGGGATGCCATCACCAGCATCGAGCGCAGCGGCGGCCGACCCGGTGCTGCCGACGGCCAATGAGCAGTGGGACTACCAGATCGGTAAGGCCTATGCTCCGCCCGATGGCGTCACCGTCGTCTCGCGCGACCGCGAAGCGAGCCCGCTCGCAGACGCGTACAATTTTTGCTACGTCAATGCCTTCCAGACGCAGCCACAAGAGACCAAGTGGTGGAAACAAAATCACAACAGGCTCTTGCTGAAAAACGAGAAGGGGCGCTACATCGTTGACGGCTACTGGGGCGAGATTCTGCTCGATGTCGGTACTAAGAAGAAGCGGGCGGCCATAGCGGAAATCGTCAACGGCTGGATCGCCGGTTGCGCATACGACGGCTTCGACGCCATAGAGCCAGATAACCTCGACTCCTGGACGCGGTCGCGCGGACATCTCACCCGCGACGACGCGTTCGCCTTTGCCGAACTCATCATCGGCCAGGCCCACAGCGACGGGCTTGCCATCGGCCAAAAGAACGCCGCTGGTCAGACGAAGCGTGGGGCCGAGCTTGGGTTCGACTTCGCAGTCGCCGAGGAGTGCGGCCGATGGCGCGAGTGCAACGCCTACAGGGCCGCCTACGGGGATCAGGTGTATGTGATCGAGTACCGGTCGCAAGACTTCAAGTACTCGTGCAACCGTTGGGCTGACGATCTCTCCATCATCTTGCGCGACCGCAACGTGACCGCTCCTGGGTCGAAGAAGTACGTCTACCGTTCCTGCTGACGCCTGCCCCCACAAGAGGGAGTGTCGTGACTCGGGACGCGTCCGCCTAGTCGGTGACGCGTACGAGGAGCACCGCAACGTCGTCACGCCGAACGTTGTCGCGGAGTCCGATCATGAGCTGATCGAGCACGGTGCTCATCGGGGACTCTGCTCGACACACGGTGGCAGCGACGCCCACCAACCTTTCCGTCCCCGGCTGCAGTCCATCGCGAGTTTCAACAAGACCGTCGGTGTACAAGACGATGGTCGAGCCGCTGGCTACCGAAAAGGTATCCTCACCACGCTCATCGACGGGGAGCCCCAGCAGCGGTGACAGGCCGACATCTCCGATGAGTTCGGCGGCGCCCCCCTTGCGCACCAGGACGGGTGGGGGGTGGCCGGCACGTGCAATTCGAGCAGTACCAGCAGCGGGGTTGAGCAGCAGATAGGCAACGGTCGCGATCCGCTCGCTTCCGGCGTCGATAAGCACGTCGTTAAGGCCCTGCAGAACAGCAGTCGGAGACGGGTCGACGCCTACAAGAACCCGAGTTGCGTCTCTCAGCCGGCCCATCACTGAGGCAGCTTCGATACCCTTTCCCATGACATCTCCGACCACTAGGGCCACCTGGCCATCGGAAAGAGCGATGCAGTCGTACCAGTCTCCACCTACCGAGATGCCTTCGGCGCCGACCTCGTAGTGCGCCGCGATGTCAATCCCCACGACCTCAGGCAGTCGCTCAGGCAACAGAGCCCGCTGCAGCGCTTCGGCGTTGGCATGCTCCCTCTCGTAGAGACGGGCTCGAGACAGTGCCGGGCCACCTTGTGCTGCGATTCCGAGTACCAGTTCTCGCGTCCAAGGAGACCACGTACGTTCTTGCTGCCCGGAAGCCACCACGGCTCCGATGGTGCTTCCGCCTGCCCGAAGCGGAAGCCTGGCGAAGAACGATCGGCTGGGGGCAACACCCAATCGTTGCAGGGCTTGGTGGTCTTTGGACTCGGCCCCCATCACGAACTCGGCGTCAGGCTGGAGTAGCACCTCGCGCAGTTCCGGAGTTGTCACCTGAAGCGATCCCAGGTCCTCACCCTCTCGGTAGAGGAGCCGTAGTCCACCGTTCGATGTGTCGGCATCCAGCACGACTAGCTGCCTCACAGAGAGCGCCTCTTGCAGGCTCCTGCCAATCAGTTCTGCGACATCTTGAGGTAACGGAGCCCGGGTGAGGGCATTGGCCACCGACAGCAAGTTTTCGCTGATGGAGACCGACTCCTCTAGCTGACTCTCGCTCCGACGCAGTTCGCGTTCGCTATAGCCCTCAAGCCGGGTCAACTTCTGCAGCAGCGTGAACGTGGCGCCAATCGCGAGCACCATGAAGGCACTCACCCGCATTGTCAGGCTCGCCCACCACACCGCGTCGAACCTTCCGGTTGACAGTGCGTTGAGCACGACCTCGTACGCCAGCAAGAGCAGCGCAAGGCTGACCCACCCTCGCAGGGGAGTCGAGAAACGTCCCGACGCCCGCACCCAGAAGACCAATGAGATGGTAAGACCGCCGGCGGCCATCCACTGCGCAACGTCAACCGCCTGGGTGAACTCCCCGTCTGGGCCTAGAAACTGGGGTGCAGGAACCAGATTGACCGCCGCAAGAACACCGAGCACGACCCCCACGCCAAGGAAGAGTCGGCGCCATATCAGCGCGATGTTGAAGGCCCCACCGAGCACACCGCAAATCAGAGCACCATGGAACAACAGGTAGAGCAACGCGTTGCTCTGATCGTTTGTGCCGAAGGGACCACGACCGCCAATGATCGAAGGGAGCGAGATGAACTGCAAAATCAACGTCAGCGCAGCCAGGGCTAGACCGGCGCTGAACCACGCGATCCCGTTGTCACGCTCTGCGCGCGCGCGATTGATGAAGACTGGCAGCGCCAACAACGCGGCAATGGGCGAGAGGGCAAACATGATCGTGGCGACGCTTGGATTGGGCAGCGTGCGCACCGACAGAAAGGCAAGGTATGAAGCAGCTGCCACGGACGTGGCAGCCAGGCCGACCAACACGTTGAAGCGCAGCACCGGTAGGGGTTGTCGGTCCTGGATCACCAGCAGAGGACCATGCGGAACTGCTTGCGGCACCGGGGCTGGCCCGGCTGCAGACGTCATGGCCCATTCACCTCATGCGTAGAAGTACTCAGCACGGGGTATACGCGCATCAGAGCGCGGACTGAGCGGAAGGGACGGCACCTTGTGAAAGTACGGCACGAGACGGCGGACGGAGGACGAATCCGCTTGCTCGCCTGGTACGAGCCAACACCTGAGGCAGTCGCTCGGGCACGCAAAGATGTCGCAGCCGTCTGCCTCACGGACACCCCTAATGTCGACCAGTTGGTGGTGATGACGTCGGAATTGTGCAGCAATGTGGTCGCGCACGCCCACACTGAATTCCGGGTGAAACTGCGCGACGCGGGCCGATGGCTCCATCTAAGCGTCACCGACCGAGACCGAGCAACAGCAGGTCTGTCCGCCAGAACCACCCCGGAGCTGCTCTCAGCCAGTGGGCGCGGGCTGCTTCTCGTCAACGGGTTTGCTGACAGCTGGGGGTGGCGAGTGAGCGGATTCGGCAAGACCGTGTGGGTTCGAGTCCCTAAAGACGTCAACGGCAACGCCGGTAGCCCGCGACGTTTCGACCCGTCTAGTGTGGGAAACAGATCTTGAGTCGTCGCTTCTCGACGCCCGACGAAACGGAGGAACAAGTGGATCTACACACCGACGTGAGATCGGTCGACTCCGTGTCCATCGTGGAGGTGAGCGGCGATGTCGACGTCTGGACCGCCGAATCCTTGCGCGGAGCTCTGCAGCGGGCCCAGGCTCTCGGCAATCCTCATACAGTCGTCGACCTCTCCAACGTGCCTTTCGTCGACTCGACGGGGATAGGTGTGCTGGTCGGCGCCCTCAAACGGACCAAAGAGGCCGGAGGTTCCCTTCACCTGGTCGTGGTAAGTCCCGGAATCCACAAGGTCCTCGCGATCACTCGCCTTGATCAGGTCTTCATCCTTCACGAGTCCCGCGACGAGGCCCTCGACGCTATTGGCCAAGAGTCCACGAGCCAGCCAGACGTTCGCTGAGCCAGCCGGCTCGCTGGTCGTCTAGTCTCCGGATGCGTCCAACTCTTGCCTCAACCTCGCCAGGGTCTGGCTCAACAGCCTCGAAACATGCATCTGCGAGATCCCTAGTTCGCCTGCAATTTCTGTTTGCGTCATTTCGCGGAAGAACCGCATCTCAAGCAGTCGGCGCTCCCGCTCAGGCAATGCCTCGAGCAGCGGCCTCAGAGTGGCGCGAATCTCGACTCGATCGAACTGCGGCTCTGTCACTCCGAGCACATCAACCAGAGCCGGAGCATTCGCCTCTGGATCTGCGGCCGGATCAAGGGGCTGGGGCCTATACGCCTGAGCACCCTCGAGACCAGCGATGACATCGTCTTCGCCAATACCGAGTCGTTCAGCGAGTTCGGCGATAGTGGGGGAGCGAGAGAGCTCATGAGTCAGTTGCTCAGTCACCTTGCCGACCGCTAGGCGAACCTCTTGCACCTGACGCGGGACGCGTATCGACCAGCCCTTGTCACGGAAATGCCGCTTGATCTCGCCGAGCACCGTGGGGACAGCGAAACTCACGAACTCGACGTCGTGGTTCAGATCGAAGCGTTCAATCGCCTTAAGGAGCCCCAGGCTGCCGACTTGAATCAAGTCTTCTGTCGGCTCACCGCGACCGTCGTAGCGCCGGGCGAGGTGCTGCACCAGGCCGAGGTGTCCACGTACCAGTCGCTCCCTGATGGCTAGCTTGTCGCCCTCAGAAACCCCTGGGGCATGGAGTTGCACGAAGAGCACGCGCGCAGCGGGACCATCAAGAGGGCCCTCATCGTCACGTTCTTTGGCGGGCACTCGCTTCGTCACCCAGCCGTGGGCTCAGCCGGCCCTTTGGCACGGACCAGACTGATCTCGGTGCTGTCGTCGTCAGTGGATACCACTACGTCGCTGGCAACCGCGTTCAGCACTAGCCAGGCGAATCCATCGGTGGGGATCTCGTGCTGGCCAACTGGTACGGAGAGCGCACAATGGATCCGGTCGGCTTCCATCGAGACGCGACATCGCAATTGGTCTCCCTGCGTGCACCCTGGGAGCAGCAGCGCAGCTGCCTCATCGACTGCAATCCGCAGATCGTCGACCTCGTCCAGTGTGAACGTCAGCCGGGATGCGAGAGCAGAAACGGCCGCTCGTAGCACCGCCACGTACGACGCGTGCGCAGGAACTGCAATCGTCACTTCTTCTCGATCACCCACGTTGAGCTCCCTGAGATTCGCCATACCGTCGAACGTAGAATCACCTATGAAGGCGTCGTGAAGGCGCGAACCCTGTCATCGCCAGCATCAGTCACTGTCACGAACTCGTCGAGGCCGCATGCCGATAGCGTCTCTTTCACCATATTGGACGCATCGATGACATACACGACTC
>JBDTTS010000085.1:0-8364 GCA_039930525.1 Actinomycetes bacterium
ATTCATCGGCTTGGCCAGCGACCAGCGCTTGACGAATGCCGAGGTTGGTTCGGCTCCGATTCCCAGGATGCCCGTCAACTCGTTAAGCATCGGCGCGAGCAGCGCGTCGGGGTTGTCGAGATGCGCCGCAGACAACACCGGGTGTGCGTGGGCAACAAGTACGGGGGCGTCGTCACCACGCCGCCTTCCGTCGTCGGCAACGAAGGTGAGCACCGCCGAATCGTTGACGAAGACACCATCGACCTCTGGCCAGATCCGCGATTGATAGGTCGCGACAAGAGCAACGCACGGCTCCCACACACCACCGGACGCCGCACGCTCGGCAACGAGCGATTCGGCGAGCAGATCGAGGGCCTGCGGGCCGGGCATGGCCAACGCGACGCCGGCGTATTCGACGGCATCGACGCGCGGGCCAGGTTCTACCTCGCTCACCTCATCGTGCGGTGCCAGCGCCAGGCCCCGAGCAAGGTCCTCGACCAGTGACCGCAGCCCAAGCGGCGTCGCGTACCGCATGGGACCGGTTCGCGTGCCGACCAGCCCGCCCGGCTCGCCGACATGAAAGGTGTCGGTCCAAGGACGGGCGAGCTCGACGCCGACCCAGCGCTCAACGAGAGCCTGGAACACCGGAACGGACGCCGTGAAATAGCTGGCGCCCACATCAACCGGACGCCCATCAACAGTCTTGGCCGCCATCCGTCCGCCGAGGCGGTACCCGCGATCACGGACGACCACCGGTCGGCCCGCTTCGGCAAGAGCCTGGGCACAAGCGATTCCTGAGATACCGCCACCGACGACGAGGAACTCCTCACTACCTGGTTGCTCTCGGCTCACAACCAGCGCCTCGCTGGCTGGACGACGAGTTCGAGCGCCCGCTGCGGTGCAGACCGATTGCGCCATCGGTGCAGATCTATTCGAGTGCTGCGCTCAAGATCTTCCTCGAAGTGACCGTTAAGGACAGCCGTCACATCGGTGTCAAGAATCGCCAGGGCGATTTCCTCGTCATGGTTCATGCTGCGACGGTTGAAGTTCGACGACCCCACCACGCTGAGTACCCCGTCGACAGTCAGAACCTTGGCGTGCAGCATGGAGGGCTGGAAGTTCCAGACCTCAATCCCTCCGTCGACAAGTTCAGCGAAGGTCGACTCTGCAGCCAGTTGACACACGCGTTTGTCGGCTCCGGGTCCGGGCAGCAGAACTTGCACCTGCACTCCCGCCTGTACCTGACGAACGAGCAGATCGACGAAGTCCTGGCTGGGGGCGAAATAGGCAGTCGTGATGCGCAGTTGGCGACGCGCACTTGCGATGACGACGTGGAAGAGCGTCTGCATGTCGTCCCACCCGATTGAGGCAGAGCCCCGAACGGCTTGGATCGTGGCGGGCCCGATGGCCTCGTGGTCCGGAAACTGGTCATGGTGGTCGAACATTGGTTCGCCGGTCTCTGCCCAGTTCTGTGAGAATCCGGCAGCCACACCGTCGACAGCTGGGCCCCTGACCCGGATGTGCGTGTCTCGCCACTCGCCCGGTCCGCGCGCATCTCCGGCCCACTCCTCAGCGATCCCCACTCCTCCGGTGAACGCGCTCGTCTCGTCGACGACAAGAACCTTTCTATGGCACCGGTGGTTCTGCTTGAAGGGCGATTTCTGCCAGGGCTTGCGAAACCACCGAACGACTACTCCTGCCTCATCCATCAGCTCGACAAGACCACCCTCGATCTTGGACCCGCCCACCGCATCGATCAGAACTCGCACCCTGACGCCAGCTCTTGCTCTGCTCGCCAAGGCTTCTGCGAACTCTCGCGCGACCGTTCCAGACCAGTAGACGTAAGTCATCAGATCCACAGTGCGCTCAGCGTTGCCGATCGCCTCGAGCATCGCGGGAAAGATCTCGTCACCGTTGCGAAAGACGGTGACCTCGTTGCCTTCTGTCGCCGGCGTCCCCAGTAGCGCCTCCAACCGTCGGCGCAGGGCGTGCGACTCGGTCTCGCTCATCCCGCGGTGAGCGCCGCCGAAGCAGCCGGGCTTGAGTCGACGAGGAACTGCTGGCAACGCTGCGCCTCGGGGCCTTCGCCGATCGCGTCAGCCGCCAAGCCCAACGCGTGCAGGCTGCGCAGGAATCCACGGTTGGGTTCGTGCTCCCACGGCACCGGACCGTGACCCTTCCAGCCGTTGCCGCGGAGCTGGTCGAGGCTGCGGTGGTATCCCGTGCGGGCGTAGGCATACCCCGCGACGGGATCGTCGGCGGCCAGGGCCTGCTCGGCCAGCATCGCCCACGCCAAGGGGAAGTCTGGGTGTGCGGCTGCGACCTCCTTCGGCGGAGTCCCCGCATCAAGCGCGGCGGTGGCAGCGGAGTTCTCGGGCAGCAAGGTGGCCGGCGGTTCGCCGAGCAGGTTGTGGTTCACGCGTCCTTTCTACGCGCTCAACGTCAGCGGCCGCTACCCGGGCTTGCCGCTCACTCCGCCGCCTACTGGGCACCTGGCCAGGTCCAGGTAGCCAGGACCTGGCGCGGGCCATCCACCGATGTGACGGCGCGGAACGTGTACCCGGTCACGCGAGCCCCGGCGTCGTCGATGATGCCGCCTCGCGTGCTGCCCCCGTAGGCCGAACCCAAACGCCACCGGTTGACCGAACCGTCGGCTCGCTCGATGTCCACTACTAGATCGATGTCCGATGTACGCAGGCCAAACTGGCTCGCATCGACCTGCCCGATGATCTCGGTCGACTCGAGCTGACGACCCGTCTTGGTCACCTTCCCCTTGACGTGACACGCCGTGATCAGTAGCGCGTCGTCGCCTGCGTCAGGCATCGGCTTGCTCGACCAGCAGTCAACGACACCCTCGGGTCCCGTCATCACAGCGCCAATCCGAGCACCGGCACCGGGCCGCTCGAGCGCTACCGCTCCCATCGACCGAGGGCGCCCTCCGCCCGGCCCGAACGTGCCGGCACCAGAGCTACCCAGGTCGGTGATGGTCAGCTCGTCGGTCGGCCAACCGAGCAAACCGGCCAGCTTCAGTCCGGTGCCAACGGAGCCGAGCTCAGACCCGTCAGGAGTAACCTCGACGACAACCACCCCGGTGGCAAGGGCCAACAGCGACGACGAGTCAGCAATCTCGGCGATCGTTCCGCGGGCGTAGGGCCCCTCAGGCGAGCGCACCGCCAGGGACGCCGGATAGTTCGCTACCGTGCCCCGATTGAGCTCGGCGGTGTAGCCACTGACGCTGCGATCGATCGGCTCCCACGCCCCGTCGCCCACGGACGCATCCAACTCCCACCCAGGTGTCGAGAGCCTCTTGCTGGTGATGACAACATCGTCCGGCGAGCCGCCGACCGGGGTGTAGGTGTCGACCTTCTGGCGTGAGCTTGGGCTCAGCAACAGGGCCGCCGGCGCTGCCGCGGCGCGCTCGGGCTCGCTCGCGATGGCACCCCGCGGTGCTACCAACGCCTTCACCGCACTTGCGTCAGCCAAGTCGGACGTCTGCACGACGCTCCAGGCGCCCGAGGCGTCGGCGCGCTGCAAGAGCACCACCTGACGAGCGCCAGACTCGACGACGGCCTGAAGAAACACCGTCTCGCTGCCGACAGCCGCGGTGTCGACAAAAATCGACGACCTGCCGCCGAAGAGGGCGAAGACGTCGCCTTCGGGTCGCGCTGCTTCTGGTGCCAGGGTCCGCCAGGCGTCAACGGCGGACTCCATCTGAGCCGCGTCCTCGGTCAGTGGACCCACCGGCTCCCACGGCAACAACCCTGACTGCGCATCTGGAGGGCCGGCAACGTAGGTGGCATCGAGGTCTGCGTTGATCAGCGGCATCGCCACCAGTGAAACGGCCAGAGCAGCCCCGATCGCGAGCACAGCGCCGACCACGCCGTTCCGTCGCCGCTGCCGACGGACCTCGCTGCCGATCCACCCCGAGAGTTCATAGGGAGCATCGATACGCCGCGCCTCAGCATGCAACGCTTGGCGAAGGTCGTCCTCGAGTAGGTTCATCGGGTACCTCCTGTGAGTTCTGGTTCGTCTGTGGACGAGGGCTGGCGCAGCCGCAATTCCAATGTGCGCATAGCCTTCTTGTGCTGGCTCTTGACCGTGCCGATGGCGACGTCCATGCGGGCCGCGACCTCGTTCTCGGAGAGGTCTTCGTAGTAGCGGAGCACGACCACAGCCCGCTGCCGCGGAGGCAACGTCGTTAGCGCTTGCCAGATCTCGTCACGGATGACGAGCGCCGAGTCGACCCCCGGATCAGCCATCCGAAGGTCGGCGGTCTGCGCCACGTCGCCAACAGAGGTCTCACGGGTGCGCATCGGCCGGCGCCACCAGCTGAGGTGTGCGTTCAGAACGGCCTTGCGCACGTAGCGTTCGGCATCCGCTGCCCGAATCCGCCGCCAGTGCCGGTAGCAGGACGCCAGCGCCGACTGCACGAGGTCTTCAGCACGGTGCTGATCCCCCGTCAGCACGTACGCATAGCGCAGCAGTGCGCCGCTCCGCGCCGCTACGAACGACTCAAAGTCGTCCCCCCCGATGTTCTCCATACCCCTACATACGCCTCAGAAGACCAAATAGTTGCCCGCCTCGCACGATTCTTTCACGTGGTGTTTACAGATTCGCCGACACCGCAGGGACCCCGCCCCTATAACCGCGTCGCATGTTGCCTGATCCAGGTGTGCATCGCGATCGCCGCCGCCGCCCCGGCGTTGATCGATCGCGTCGATCCGTACTGCGCGATCGACACCGTGGCGATTGACGCTGCGCGCGCGGCGTCCGACAGACCGGGACCTTCCTGGCCGAAGACCATGACGCAGTGGGTGGGTAATGCGTAGGTCTCAAGGGGGATGGCTCCCGGAAGGTTGTCGACACCGACCAGCGCCAACTCGGCGTCGGACGCCCAGGCAACGAGTGCGTCTACGTCGACGTGATGGCGCACATGTTGATAGCGGTCGGTGACCATCGCGCCGCGGCGATTCCACCGACGTTTGCCGACAATATGCACCTCGGCTGCCAGGAACGCGTTGGCCGTCCGCACAACGCTGCCAATGTTGAAGTCATGCTCCCAGTTCTCGATGGCAACGTGGAACGAGTGCCGTCGCGTATCGAGGTCGGCGATGATCGCGTCTCGCCGCCAGTATCGATACCGGTCGACAACGTTCCGCCGGTCACCGGCTACCAACAGCTCGGGATCGAGTCTCGGGTCGTCCGGCCAAGGTTCCGGGTACGGGCCGACACCGACGACGTCCATGGCACCACAGCCTAGGGCGGCCGTTACTCTCTGTTCTCGTGCGCCTCTTCCCCGAACTGCTCGCCGCCCGTGCGCTGGGACCAGGGTGGCTCGACCCCCAAACTCTCATCGAGTCGCTGGGGCCATGGGCGCTCATCGGTATCACCGCCATCATCTTCGCCGAGTGCGGCCTGCTGATTGGCTTCTTCCTGCCCGGCGACTCGCTGCTCTTCGTTGCCGGCCTGCTGGTGGCCAGCGGCTTCATCGACACCAACATCGCCCTCGTCTGTCTGATCTTCACTGTCGCCGCCGTGCTGGGAAACATCGTCGGCTACTGGATCGGTCGCAAGGCCGGCCCGACGGTGTTTCGAAAACCCGACTCGCGGCTCTTCCGCCAGGAGTACGTCGACCGCACGCAACACTTCTTCGACCACTACGGCGCTCGCGCCATCATCCTCGCGCGCTTCGTCCCGATCGTCCGCACCTTCATCACGGTGATGGCCGGCGTCGGGCGCATGGACTACCGCACCTACCTCATCTACAGCACCGTCGGTGGAATTCTGTGGGCGACCGGCGTCACACTGCTCGGCTACTTCCTCGGCAACGTTCCGTTCGTGGCCGAAAACATCGAGGTGATCCTGATCGGCGTCGTGCTGCTCTCGGTCGTTCCCATCGTCTTCGAATACTTCCGCCACAAGCGCAGCGGCCGCACTCCGGACCCCGACCCGGCCGGAGCCAGCTGAGATTGTCGCTAGAGGCGCCTTAGAACTGCACCTCGGGCGCAGCGCGCACCGCGGGATCCTCAGCTTCGAAGTACTCCTTCTTGATGAAGCTGAACATGCGTGCCACAAGGTTCGGCGGGAACGTCTCGACCTTGGTGTTGAAGGTCCGCACATTGGCGTTGTAGAACCGACGGCCTGCCGCGATCCGGTCCTCGGTCTGAGTCAACTGACTTTGAAGCTCCAGAAAGTTCTGATTCGCCTTGAGGTCGGGGTAGGCCTCAGCAACGGCGAGCAGCTGACGCAGGGCGGATGTCAGCATGTTCTCCTGCATCGCCTGCTCTCCTGGGGTAGATCCAGGGGAAACCGCAGCCGCTCGCGCCGCCGTGACGTTCTCGAAGGTTTGCCGCTCGTGCGCCGCGTAACCCTTGACCGTCTCGACGAGGTTCGGGATCAGGTCGTACCGACGGTGCAGCTCGACGTCGATCTGCTTCCACGACTCTTCGACGATGTTCCGTAGCTTGACGAAGCCGTTGTACGTCGCCACCACCCAGATCCCCACAACGACGACCAGCACGGCCAACACGATCCAGATCCACATGGCGAGCGCTCCCCAGCGTCGATGGCCCCGTTACTCTTGCTCCGATCGTAGACCCGCACCAGTTTCTGGGCGAGAACCATTCGGATTACTCCAGACCGAGATCAGTCATCTCGTAGGCAGCCAGATAGGGCAATCCTTGCGCTTCGACCGCTGCCCGCGCTCCTCGATCGACGATGACCACCACGGCCACGACCTCAGCACCACCTTCACGCAGCGCGTCAACTGCCGTCATCACCGATCCACCAGTCGTCGAGGTGTCTTCGACGGCCAGCACCCGGCGTCCTGCCACGTCTGGGCCCTCGATCCGACGCTGTAGCCCGTGCTGTTTCTCAGATTTGCGGACGACGAACGAGTCGAGACGTCGTCCACGGGCAGACGCTGCGTGCAGCATCGCCGTCGCCACTGGATCGGCGCCCAATGTGAGGCCGCCGACTGCGTCGTAGTCCACATCGGCCGTCAGCTCGAGCAGCACCGAGCCGACCAAAGGAGCCGCCTCGCCGTCGAGGGTTACTCGGCGCAGGTCGACGTAGTAGTCGGCCTCCTTGCCCGATGACAAAACAACCTTGCCGTGAACCACGGCTTTGTCTTTGATGTGCGTCAGCAGCGCTTCGCGATCATTCACGTCTCCGACTCTAGTCGGCCAGGTTCGTACACCACCGGGCCACGCTGGTGTAGAAAGGCGCCGTGCCAGTCATTGAAGCTCACGACGTCCGCAAGACCTACCGCCGCCGAGGCAAGCCCCCGAAGGCTGCGCTTGACGGGATCGACCTGGTCGTCGAAGAGGGGGGAGTGCACGGCTTTCTTGGCCCCAACGGATCTGGCAAGACAACCATGTTGCGGTGTCTCCTTGGGCTCGCTCGCCCCGACTCCGGAGACATGAAGGTGTTAGGGCAACTGGTTCCAGACGCCTTGCCGGCGGTCATCGGTGACACCGGAGTGCTACTCGAGAGCCCGGCCTTCTTCCCACCGTTCACCGGACGCCTCAACCTGCAGCTCCTCGCCACATCAGCTCAGATCCCCAAGGCTCAGGTCGAGGCGGTTCTCGACGTCGTCCAGCTCAGCGATGCAGCCGACGAGCGGGTCAAGGGCTACTCGCTCGGCATGCGCCAGCGGCTCGGGATCGCCGCGGCACTCCTCAAGCAGCCGCGGGTGCTGATTCTTGACGAGCCGAGCAACGGCTTGGACCCAGCCGGAATGCGCGAGGTGCGTACGCTGCTGCGTTCCCTTGGCGACTCTGGCGTCACCGTCTTGTTGTCGTCGCACCTGCTCGGTGAGGTGCAGCAGATCTGCGACACCGTCACGATCGTCAACCACGGCAAGGTCGTAACAGCTGGGCCGGTCTCTGACGTCCTACAGTCACACTCGTCCGGGGCGATTGCCGTCGGGATCGCCGACGCTGGACGCGCGCTGTCGGTGCTCACCGAAGCCGGCTATACCGCGCATTTGTCCGAGGGGCGCATCGTTGTCGACGGCGTCAGTGACGGCGCCGTCATCTCTCAAGCCTTGGCATCTGCGCAGCTCTACCCGTCGTGGCTGACGCCCGTGCAAGTTGACCTCGAGCAAGCGTTCCTTGAGATCACCGGCGACGAGGGGAGCGCCTCGTGAGCATCCCGACTCTTGAGCAGCGCCCGACGCACAAAGTTGTACCGCTGCTTGCCTCCGAAATCTCGCGAATCACGCATCGTCGCCTGTTCCGTGTCCTTGCGGTGCTGCTATTGGCTGGAATCGCAGTCATCAGCACCATCGTCTTCTTCGTCTCCAGCAACAGCCGAGGCTGGAGCGAGGACCGCATGCTCGAGCAGCAGGCAACCGAACAGGCGTACTGGGAAGAGTGTGCCGCG
>JBDTTS010000086.1:0-8340 GCA_039930525.1 Actinomycetes bacterium
ACGACGACACGTTCGACGCCCCCACGTTCGCCAAGGTCGTCGAGCTCGTCATCACCGCCATGGACATCTCGATCTGCTTCGCCGATTTCCCGACCGAGGCGATCGGCGACACCACGCGCAAGTTCCGCCAGCTCGGCATCGGGTACGCCAACCTCGGTGCGCTGCTGATGGCCTCGGGCCTGCCCTACGACTCCGACGGCGGACGCGCGCTTGCCGGCTCGATCACGTCGCTGATGACTGGCACCGCCTACAAGCGGTCAGCCGAGCTTGCCGCAGTGGTCGGTCCCTACGAGGGCTACTCCCGCAACGCCGACGCGCACAAGCGAGTCATGCGCAAGCATGCCGCTGCCAACGATGCGGTGCGCACGCACTCATCGCTCGACAAGGACGTGCACGCGGTCGCCACCGGAGTGTGGGCCGACGTCATCGCGTTGGGGGAGCAGAACGGCTACCGCAACTCGCAGGCATCGGTGCTTGCTCCGACCGGAACGATCGGTCTGATGATGGACTGCGACACAACTGGCATCGAGCCAGATCTCGCGCTCGTCAAGTTCAAGAAGATGGTCGGCGGCGGCTCGCTCCAGATCGTCAACAACACCGTGCCGCGCGCCCTGCGCAAGCTCGGCTACACCGAAGAAACGATCGAGGCGATCGTCGAGCACATTGCGCAGCACGGCAACGTGATCGATGCGCCTGGGCTCAAGCCCGAGCACGAGTCGGTCTTCGACTGCGCCATGGGTGCGCGCACGATTGGGCCGATGGGCCACGTCCGGATGATGGCTGCGGCACAGCCATTCTTGTCCGGTGCAATCTCCAAGACCGTGAACATGCCTGAGACGGCAACGGTTGAAGAGATCGAAGAGGTCTACTTCCAAGGCTGGAAGCTCGGACTCAAGGCGCTGGCCATCTACCGCGACAACTGCAAGGTGGGTCAGCCGCTGTCGGACGCCAAGGGCACCAGCAGAGACAACGGGGTCAAGGCTGAAGCTGAGACTCCAGCGACCGAGACGGTCATCGAGTACCGACCAACGCGCAAGCGGCTGCCGAAGAACCGTCCAGCGACCACCACGTCCTTCACCGTCGGCGGCGCTGAGGGCTACATGACGGCGTCTCGCTACCCCGATGACGGACTCGGCGAGATCTTCCTCAAGATGAGTAAGCAGGGGTCGACTCTCGCCGGAATGATGGACGCATTCTCGATCGCGGTGTCGATCGGTCTGCAGTACGGCGTCCCGCTTGAGACGTACGTGAAGAAGTTCGTGAACATGCGCTTTGACCCGGCGGGTCTGACTGACGACGCCGACGTCCGGATGGCGCAGTCGATCATGGACTACATCTTCCGCCGGCTCGCTCTCGACTACCTGCCGTACGAGAGCAGGACCGGACTGGGTATCTACACCGCCGATGAGCGCACGCGCTACGTCGAAACCGGTTCCTATGAAGCTGACGACTCAGTGGGCACAAGTGAGGCCGAGGCGGTCGCCGCTGAGCTCGAGAGACTCGCGCAGTCGGCGCCGGTCAGCCAATCGCCAGACATCGATGAGTTAGCACCAGGGGCAGCCGCTGTTTCGACAGCGCACAGCTCGACTGAGCTCCTCGAGGCGTTGCAAGGCACGGCGTCGGACGCCCCGATGTGCTTCACCTGCGGCACCAAGATGCGTCCGGCCGGCTCGTGCTTCGTCTGTGAAGGGTGCGGTGCCACCAGCGGCTGCAGCTGACGCGTTGAGAAGGCAAGTGCGCGAGCAACTGAAACCGGCCCTTCACCTTCGGTGGGGGGCCGGTTCTTTTACTCGTTTGGCGAATCTTCAGGACCGCGGTAGACCGCGATAACCATCCCGCCGGACAGGAGTGTCAACACTGGCGGTTGAGCGCCATCGCCGGGCTGGATGCGCGCCCCGTCGCTCCTCTCGATGGCCTTGGTGTTGGCGCCGTGGTCCTTCGCTCCCCGAATGCCTCGGATACAGCCCACGAGGGTGCTTACCCCGGCGCCCGTCGTGAGCACTCCAGCGGAGGTGACCGAAAGGCGACCTCCGGTGTCGTTGCACCCGTCGTCGGTGTTCCACCACCAGCGTGGTGCCAGGTGGCTGAACGTCACGTCCACCGGGTGGCTCGCCGGACCTTTCGGCTGAGCAACCGGCTGCCCAAACAGTGACTCAGCTCGCCATTTGCCGGCCAGCTCGGACTCGCTGGTGACTAACCGCCCGAGATTCTCCGCCGCTGAAGTACTCGGCGTGGACGCAGCTGGTGAGGGCAAGTGAGCTGCCGGAGCATCTCGTGCCTGGGGGTCGGTCGTCGAGGTGCAGCCCATCAAGGCGAGCAGAGTCGTTGCTGTCAGGATCATCGGCAGCGCCAACCCTCGTCTCATGGCTGCTAGGACGTCGCGAAGGCCCCCCGCGTTCCCGAGGCAGGCAGTAAGCGGACTTTTGCTCACCCGCGAACGCTCTGTGGAACAAACGCCACACGAGAGAGTCAGTAGTAGGCGCGTGATTCACCGTCCCTTACAGTGTGAGGAACCTCCACGTACCTATGCAGGAGCTCGTTCTGAGATCTATCCGCAGCCGGGGACTTGCTGGCGTTGGCGCGATACTCGCGGCCACTGCGATGGCCGCCCCCGCGCACTCCAGCGACATCATTCACGCCACCGTCGTGAGTGACAATCCGGCAGACTTCACCCCCAGGGTGATTGCCGACTCTGTTGTCTCCCAACCCACTGTCCTGGCGCTGGCCGAGCGCAACGACACGCTCTTTGCCGGTGGTCGCTTTGAGTCAGTGGCCAGCGCCGATGGCTCCACGAACTATTCGCGAGACAATCTCGTCGGGTTCTCTGGCACCACCGGAGCCGTCCTGCCCGTCGCGCCTGTGATCGACGGAACCGTCTGGGCGATCGAGCCACGCGGCAGGGCTCTCTACATCGGGGGAAACTTCACCCACGTCAACGGGGTCGCTCGACCGGGCTTGGCCAAGATCAACGCAGCCAGCGGGCAGCTCATCGCGAAGTTCGACCCGCAGTTCGCGCCAGGAACCATCACCGAAATCAGGAGGGCGCGTGGACGCCTGATCGTCGGGGGAACGTACAGGGGAAAGTTGAAGGCTTTTGACCCGAAGACCGGACACGACACCGGCTACCTTGCCCTTGCCTTCGAGGGCAGCGTGGCCAGCAACGCCGGGGCGACCGATGTCTACCGGTTCTCCGTCAGTCCCAACCAGCGACGGTTGGTCGCGATCGGCAACTTTACCTCTGTGGACGGTGTTGAACGCTGGCGTGCGGTCATGCTCAACCTGGGCAAGAACCGCGCCAAACTCAATGAGTGGTCGTACCACCCGTTGAAGCGACTCTGCCTGGCTGACACCGTCCCGAACTACCTCAAGGACGTCGACTTCGCCCCAGATGGGTCGTACTTTGTCCTGGTGGCGTCTGGGTTCGTGCCTCAGGCTGACGGGGTCGGCACAGACATCTGCGACGCCGCCGCCAGATTTGAGACGGGCGATCCGGCGCCCTCTTTGCCCACCTGGATCAACTACACCGGTGGCGACACTTTGCACTCAGTCGCGGTGAGTGGTGCCGCTGTCTATGTTCAGGGTCACCAGCGCTGGCTCGACAACCCCGAGGGCTACGACGATCCCGGTCCGGGAGCGGTGGATCGACCCGGGATCGGTGCGATTGATCCTGCCACTGGCTCGGCTCTGGCCTGGAATCCAGGCAAGTCGCGGGGAGTTGGTGGCAAAGACATGCTGCTGACGGCCGCCGGTCTCTGGGTGGGAAGCGACGGCGAGTACTTCGGGAACGAGTACCGCCCGCGCATTGCCTTTGCCCCCCTTCCCTAGGGCCAGCTCAGTCGCTGGGGTCGACTCGCCGCCCACGCTTGGTCTCCGCGCGTCGTTTCTTCTCGGACAGCCTTCGTTCAACTGAGCCGCGCGACGGCTTAGTGGGACGCCGAGGCCTGGGCGGTGGTGCCGTCGCTTCGCGGAGCACCTCGGCGAGTCGTCGTTCTGCGGCACGTCGATTCATGTGCTGGCTGCGCTCTTCTTGCGCCGCGATCTGTAGGACGCCGTCGACGAGTCGATCGCCGAGTCGGTCAACGGCTCGCCGTCGCCACGCTGCGGGCAGCGACGGCGAGCGGGCGACGTCAAAGAGCAACTCGACCCGTGAGTCAGTGGTGTTCACCGATTGCCCGCCGGGGCCGCCCGAACGTGAGAAGCGCCAGCGCAGCTCGGACGCCGGGATGACGACTGAGCCACGGACAGGTACGTCTGCCATGCGAGTGCTACACCCGCGCCAACACGAGGGCCGCGAGTGACCAGATCACTCCGAGCAGCGAAGCGAGGATCAACAACGCCACCGCCAAACCTAGCCACAGCTTCCAGCCCCTTGCCAGATGAACACCCGTTGCGAAATCACCGAACATCGTGATCTCGCCAATGGGCGTGTACTGGTCATGTCGCTGGGAGCCAACAAGTCGCGCCCACTCCGAACTCGTCGGTGGGGCTGCTCGTTCGTCGTCAGACGCGGTCATGGATCAAGAGAATGCCAGAACGTGCCGTCGGCTCAAGCATCCTGCGTCGTCAGGGCGCGGCCGACCTCGGGGTGTGCGCTCCATCGCCCATTGCTCAGCGCTCCCACGCTTGGTGTTCGCGAGCGGCGAAGGCGGCGAAGGTCGTGGGTTCATGGCCGGTGACAGCAGCGAAGTGATCGGTGAGGCCGCCTGCCTTGCCAAGGCGGGCGGTGGTATAGATCGCGGTGGTCACCGCGATCATGGCTGGTGGCATCTCTAGCACCTGCTTGGCGTGCCAGGCGTAGGTGCTGATGCCGGGCTTGGTGTACGTGATCGTGCGGCCGATCGTCTCACCAATGATCGATGCCACCTCGAAGTAACTCAATGCCTCTGACCCCGTTACGGTCCATGCCCGATATTCGTGCGAGGCAGGATCAAGTAGTGCCGCGGCCGCGACGGCCGCAACGTCATCGGCGTCCACAAAGGCGGTAGCCCCGTCTCCAGCGGGGACCACGATCGTGTCGCGGTCTCGGATGTCACTGGCATGCGTTGTGCTGAGGTTCTGCATGAAGAACGACGGGCGAACGAACGTCCACTGCGCTCCCGAACCGCGCAGCCAGGTCTCGAGTGCGGCATGGGGAACGATGCGGTTGGCCTCGGCCCCTTGCAGTGAAAGGAACACCATCTGCCGCACACCGGCGGCGCGGGCAGCCTCCAGAGCCGGCACCATCTGCTTTCGCGGACGTGACAGCTGCGGTGGCCGCATCAGGAACATCTGATTGACGCCGTGGAAGGCCGCGCTCCACGTTCTTCGGTCAGTGAAGTCGAGTTCAACGGCATCGACACTGTCACCGAACATCTTTCGCACGGCCGCAGTCGATGACGCAGCCCCGCGCACTGCGATACCTGCCTCAAGCAGGGCGCGAACTATGGGCGCGCCGACGTTGCCGGTCGCGCCGGTTACGAGCACTGGGAAGTCGCGACTCCGATGGACGTCGTTCGTGCTGCCCTCGTGGTCAGCGCTTTGTACGCTCATGAGATGCATACTGCCCTGATCGGCGCGACGGGCCGAACTGGCGTCCTCGTGCTCGACGAACTACTGCTTCGCGGGCACAAAGTGGAGGCACTCGTCCGCGGCGAAGGGCGGATCACACCAGGTGAGTCCGTGACGACCGTTCAGGGCGACAGCCGTGACCGGGACACTCTTGGCGCGCTGGTCGCTGGCGTTGACGTGGTGATCTCAGCGCTGGGACCACGCTCGCGTGAAGAGACGCTTCACCGTGACACGGCATCGGCTCTGGTTGGTGCCATGACCGATGCTGGTGTGAATCGTTTCGTGGGGATCAGCGGTGCCGGGATCGACGTACCGGGTGATCGCAAGTCGGCGAGCGCGAAGGTGGCGTCGTCAATTGTTCGCCTGGTCGGGGGAGCGGTGTCGCGCGACAAGCGTCGTGAGTACGACGTCTTCGCCGCCAGCGATCTGGACTGGACGCTGGTGCGTCCGCCCCGATTGCTCGACGGTGAAGAGACGGGACGACTGGAGCATGAAGCACATCGGTCAACGCGTTCGACGAAGATCGTCCGGCCCGACCTCGCGACGTTTATCGTGGAATGCGCCGAGCAGAACCTCTACGTCCGCCAGGCTCCCTTTGTGGCAACGGCGAAGCGGTAGGCCCGAGTTGCGAACGACAACGCCGCTAGTCGCGGTCGCGGAGGCGTCCCACGACGTCAGTGGCTAGCTCGGCTCGCACCATCGCGCGCGTCGCCGGATCCAGGTCGTCGAGCTGCGAGCGGATCTCTGCTGCGGTTTCACTCGCAATCTGCTTGCGACGCTTCGCCTCGTTGGCAGCCACGACGGCTGCTGCCACCAAGACGGCGACGACAACGACGGTGAACGCCTTGCGCCGGCGATGTGCCATCTGATCTCCTCCGGGGGGCATGCGGTGTCTGTACCCCTCATCGACCACCGTATGCCCCCCGGAGGTTGGATCAGGCTCCTGGAGCTCGGTAGTTCGCTGCGATTTGGACGGCGGCGTCCACCTCGCTGGCCGAAAGCAGGACCACCGTCTCGTAACTTGACAGGGCACCTGCGGCGCCGACAGCTGCCGCGATGGCGGCTGCGGTTGCGTTGTCTGGAAGTTCGGAGATGACGTAGACGTCGTCGCTGCCAAAACTGAAATACATCGATTCGAGCGAGCCCCCGAGGGTTTCGACCATCGAGGATATTGCCTTGACTCGTTCGGTGCCGCCCTCCTTGATGACTCCCTTGATCCCTTGCTGGCTATACGAGCCCTTGATCATGTACTTGGCCATGTTGGTTGCCTTCCCTGGACTATCACCACGCAACCGCGCATTGCCGAAGAGGGCAACAGTTGAAGCCTTAGATGGCCAGGATTGACCAGGGCACCAGCGTTGTTGGGAACTGATTCAGCGCGCGAGTAGTTCGTCGAGTCGCTCGTACCCCTCCCGGACGCCCGACTCCATGCCGCTTGCGACGAAGGCGTCCCTGCCCTCGAAGGAGTCGACAAGCGACGTGACCATGAGTCGCGTCTGTCCGCCGCCGAGGTCGTCGAGGGTCAGGCGCTCAAGAGCGACGCTGTCGGGGAAGCCTTCGAAGCAGAAGGTCTGCACGATCAGCTCAGCGGGACGCACCTCATGGAAGCACCCGAAGAAGCCGTACTCCTCGTCGCCGCGGCTGTGCACGTAGCGGTACGAACCGCCGGTGCGGCAGTCGTAGTGATCGATCGCCATGGTCAGATCGCGTGGTCCCAGCCACTGCTTCACCAGGTCTGCATCGGTGTGCGCGCGAAACACTTGTGAAGGCGTGGCGTCGAAGACTCGGGTGATTCGGACGAGGGGGACCTTGGGGTCCGAAACGATGTCAGTGTCGTGGGTGCTCATCGAGGGGTCCTTTGTTCCGGTGGGTGGGTGTGAGGCGGCGGTTCTGTGGGCACGTCGTCAGGCAGGTCGGCGAGCAGCTCATCGAGGCGCTCATACCGCTCGTGCGCCTGTTGCCGGTAGCGCTCGAGCCACTTGGTCATCAGGTCGAAGACCTGCGCGTCGAGGTGGACCGGACGGCGCTGCGCATCGCGCGAGCGGGTGACGACGCCGGCGTCCTCGAGCACCTTGAGGTGCTTGCTGACCGCCTGCAGTGACACGTCGTAAGGCGCCGCAAGTTCGCTCACAGTGGCATCAGCCATGGTGAGACGCGCGACGATGTCGCGGCGGGTGGGGTCTGCCAGCGCGGCGAACGCCTTCGACAGGGGATCGGCCACTCGACGCTCCTTGCTCAACTCATCGGTTGAGTAGCAAGGTAGCGACTGCAGGACAGTGAGTCAACCTATTGGTTGAATACGCCGTCTCACGTTCGGCCGCGCGCAGTCAGTTCGCGCGCAGTCGGTTCGTGCGGAGTCCGTTCGGGGGAGGTAGTTCGGGTCAGGCTGCTGTGCCCAGTTCCTGCAGTGCAGCGCCGATGGCATCAACACCAGGGAAGGTCACGTTGAGTGCCGATACCCATCGCCAGGCGACTTGGCCGTCGGCGTCGACGACGAAGACTGATCGACGGAGGCCGAAAGCGCCGACCACGCCGAAGGACTTCGCCACGGTGTTGCCCGGGTCAGAGAGCAGGGGAAGCTGCAGCTTTCGACCGTTAGCAAAGTCGCGGTGTGACTCAACACTCTGCGGGGCGATTCCCCAGACCTGGGCGTGGAAGACCTCGAGGTCGCCGAGACCTGCCCGCAGTACCTCTTCCTCTCGCACGACAACTACGAGGAGCCCGGGTTCGAAGGGGCGAAGTACGTCATGTCGCCCCCCCTGCGCGCGAAGGGCAACGAGGAGGCGCTCTGGC
>JBDTTS010000087.1:0-8306 GCA_039930525.1 Actinomycetes bacterium
CAGAGGCGAGAGCCCGGCCGTGCTCGTCGGGGACGTTCCGGAGCGTGCAACCTGCGGGTTCACCAGCGCTGACGCGGGAAGGGCCATCACGATCGCTAGCAGAAGGACCAGCAGGAGGCGCGGCGCTCCCATCACGGTCAACCTCACCTGTACCCCGATTCCCTCACCTGGACCAACGGCCGACCCTACCCGCCCGCTGTCGGCATCCAACTCCCGACGTAGTCCGGGTCGTCGGCCTCCAACGCGGCAGCCCCGAGGTCCAGCGGCGCAAAGGTGTCGACCATGACGGCTGTTTCGTCGGTGCGCTCGACACCCAGGCTGGCCTCGACGGCGCCTGGCTGCGGTCCATGCGTGCAGCCGCTGGGGTGCAGGGTGAGCGAGCCCTGCCCGATCCCCGCCCCTCTGCGGCTGGTGAACTCGCCCCCCACATAGAAGAGCACCTCATCGGAGTCAACGTTCGCATGGTTGTAGGGCGTGGGGATCGCGTCGGGGTGGTAGTCGAGCTTGCGGGGCACGAACGAGCAGACGACGAAGTTCGGGCCGGCGAACGTCTGGTGGACGGTGGGGGGTTGGTGAATCCGTCCGGTGATCGGCTCGAAGTCGGCGATGTTCAGGGCATAGGGGTAGAGCCCGCCATCCCAACCGACCACATCGAACGGATGCTCTGCGTAGACGAACCTCGACATTCCACCGCGGGTTCGGACGAACACCTCCACGTCTTCGCCCTGCTCGACCAGTGGCGCCTCGGGCAGCCGCAGGTCGCGCTCACAGAAGGGAGCGTGCTCAAGAAACTGCCCCCGCTTGGACAGGTACCGGGATGGCGCTCCCACGTGACCGCGGGCTTCAACCACCAGCAACCGCAGTGGTTCACCAGCATCGGGCGCGACGCGGTACGTCGTCGACGTCGGCAGCACCACATAGTCGCCGAGGCCGACGGGCAGCGCGCCGAACACCGTCTCGACCACTCCACTCCCCGACTCGACGTAGAGCAGCTCGTCGCCGATCCCGTTTCGGTAGAGCGGCGACACCGCGCTGGCCACGCAGTACGACAGCCGAACGTCTGCGTTGCCGAACATCAGTCGTCGTCCCGTCACGGCGTCGTCGGTCGGGCCGACGGCGATCTTGTGCGCACGCACATGGCGCGGGGTCAACGGATGGTTCACTTGGAGCGCCCCAGCGAAATCGGGGACGGCATCAATGGACCTGACGGCCGTGGGCGGGTGCCGGTGGTAGAGCAACGAAGACTCGCTGGAGAACCCCTCTTGCCCCATTAGCTCCTCGGAGAACAGGCCCCCGTCGGGACGCCGGAACTGGGTGTGGCGCTTGCGCGGGATCTCTCCCACCGCCTGGTAGTACGGCACCGCAGCCTCCTCGTGAGCGCTCCCCTCTTGGGTCACTGACGACCTTCCGCTACCGTCGCGAGGGTGTCAAGGATGAGCGGTCTCGCGCTGGCCCTGATTGACGACGCCGCGATGTTCCCGCCAGGCAATGCCCCCCTCGCCGAAGCGGTCGCTGCCTCGTACGCACGACGAGACACCGCCCAGGCCACCGCCGTCGGACCGCTGCTGGTGCCCGCATCGGCCGTCGAAGACCTGCGGAGCCACGCCGACCCGACCAAGACTCTCGACGTCGCCCTCATTGGCGACACCGGCATCGAGGGGCTCTCGGCGGCCCGTGACGCCTTGCAGAACGACACCTGGGTCGAGCTGCACCAGGTCGAGGTGCGCGTGACCGTCGATGGCTCTCCGGAAGAAGCGGTGCGTGCGCTTCTCGACCAGCTCAGCTTCACCGTCACGACCTACCTTGAACTACCTCTCGACGACAGCGTGACCAAGACCCTCACCGTCCTCGCTGAAGACGGCGCAGAGCGCGCCAAGTTCCGCACCGGCCCCTTCATCGTTCCCACCGCCGAGGCGCTCGCCAACGGCATCTGCACCGCCGTCGCAGCGGGCGTGCGCTTCAAACTGACCGGCGGTCTGCACCACGCCCTTCCCACGCACGATCTCGAGTCAGGACAGCAGCATCACGGATTTCTGAACACTCTCGCCGCCACCTCGCTCGCCGTCGCCGGGGCCTCGGTCAACGAAGTCGCTGCCGCGTTGCGCGAGGCCGACGTCGAGCATCTGCTGTCGGCGCTGACCGCCTCAGAACCCAGCAGAATCCGGCACTTCTACTGCTCGTTCGGTTCGTGCAGCATCGCTGAGCCGTTCGACGAGCTGGTACGCCTCGAGCTGGCTGATCGTCCATGACGACCTCGTGGGTAGCAGGCGCTGACACTTCAGGCTTCTCGGCCGACGTTCTCCCACTCGGCGTCGCGTTGTGGGGCGACGAGCGGACGCCGCACATCGTGACGCGGATCGGTGAGCACGTCGTCGACCTGGACGGGCTGGCGCAGAGCGGTGCCTTTGACGCCACCATCTCCGGTCTGCTGACAAGCGGGTCACTCGACCAGTTGATGGCAGCTGGCCGGCAGGCCTGGACCTCGCTGCGTCTCGCACTGACCGCTCTGCTCACCGAGACGCCACACCGCGAGCGCGTCGAGCCTCACCTGCACCCGGCCGACTCGCAGACCATGGTCATGCCCTTTGCAGTGGCCGACTACGTCGACTTCTACTCCTCTGAACAGCACGCCAAGAACGTGGGAGCAATCTTCCGCCCCGATTCGCCGGGTCTGCCCGAGAACTGGAAGCACCTGCCGATCGGGTACCACGGGCGCTCAGGCACCGTTGTCGTCAGCGGAACCGAGATCGTCCGCCCCACGGGCCAACGCAAGCCCCGTGACGCCGTCACCCCCACCTTCGGCCCATCGCAGCGTCTCGATATCGAGGCCGAAGTTGGCTTCGTGGTCGGCACTCCCAGTGAGCTCGGCACCTCTGTACCGACCAGCGCGTTCGCTGATCACGTCTTCGGGGTCGTGCTGGTCAACGACTGGTCAGCGCGCGATCTGCAGGCCTGGGAGTACGTGCCACTCGGCCCCTTTCTCGGCAAGTCGTTCGCCACCTCAATCTCTGCGTGGGTGATCCCGTTGGACGCCCTGCGCCATGGTCGGTGTCCGCTGCCCGACCAAGAGCCACCGGTCTTCGACTACCTCCGCGACGACGACCCGTGGACCCTCGACCTCCGCATGTCGGTCACCCTTAATGGTTCGGTGGTCAGCGAGCCGCCGTTCGCCTCGCAGTACTGGTCGCCTGGGCAGCAGCTGGCGCACCTCACGGTCAACGGCGCGTCGCTACGCACCGGCGACCTTTATGCGTCCGGCACCGTCACCGGCCCAGAGCGCAACCAGCGCGGATCGTTCCTCGAGCTCAGCTGGGGGGGCCGTGAGCCTTTCGCCCTGGATGACGACAGCGAGCACACCTTCCTTGAGGACGGCGACACGGTGACCATCAGTGCGTGGGCACCTGGCCCCGATGGTCGACGGGTCACCCTCGGCGAGGTGACCGGGCGCGTCGCTCCCGCTCGCTAGCGCGGATCGACCGGCTTGTCCTGGTCGTCCAGCCAGTCGGTAAAGAACGCCCCCAGTGACTGGCCAGAGATGCGCTCAGCCAGTCGTTTGAAGTCGGCCGTCGTAGCGTTGCCGTTCTCGTGGCGCCGCGCCCAGGCGCGCATGACCTTCGAGAAGTCCTGCGCGCCAACGCTGAGCCGCAACGCGTACAGGGTCATGGCACCGCGCTCATAGATCGGGCCGTTGAAAAGGTTGGCGTAGCCGGGGTCGGAGACCTGCAGCGTCCAGAAGCTGGCGCCAGCTGGTCGCGCATAGGCGTCATTGAACTGCTTGGACACCGATGGTCCGCCGTCGTGGGCCACCCACATCCACTCTGCGTAGGTCGCGAAACCCTCATTGAGCCAGATGTCGCGCCACCGCTTCAGCGCGACGCTGTCTCCGTACCACTGGTGGGCGATCTCGTGGGCGACCGTGGCGGTCAGCCCGCTCCACCTGGCTGTCGAGCGGTCGTAGGTGGGGCGGGTCTGGTTCTCGAGGGCGTAGTAACTGGGGTGGTTGTCGGCGATGCCGCCAGCAGCCTCGAAGGGATAGGGCCCGAACTTGCCCTCGAAGTAGTCGACCATCTCTGCCGTTCGGGCGAGCGCTCGGTCGGTCTTCTTCGGCAGGCTGGTGTCGACGTAATTCAAGACTGGAATGCCTGAGGCCGTCTTCGAGCGGTCGACCCGCCACTTACCGATGGCGACGGTCGCCAAATATGACGCCATTGGGTCGCGCGTGCACCAGCTGAACGTCGTCCAGCCGTTTCGGGTGCGCGGCTTGGCGGCGGGTAAACCGGTCGAGACCGCGCGCAGGCCCTTCGGCACCTTGACCTGGCTGCACATGCGAGCCTTGTCGCTCGGGTGCTCGTTGACGGGAAACCAGAACATGCCAGCCTCGGGTTCACCGACGACGATTGCGCCGTCAGCGGTGTTGAACCACCCCGATTGCCCAAGGTCAGGATCGTTGAGGATCTCGGGCTTGCCGGAATACCTCACCACTACCTGGAACCGGCTTCCCGACGGAATTCCTGCTGCCGGAATTACCCTTAGCTCGCGTGATCGGTGACGGAACGCCGCACCTTCACCGTCTACCCGGACCGCCTTCACGTGCAAGCCGTACAGGTCGAAATTGAAAGATGACAGGGACTGAGTCGCCGTGGCGTCGATGGTGGCCACGCCCTTGAGTCGATCGGTCGCGGGTTTGAACTTTAGATCCAAGTCGTAGGCCCGAACCTGATACCCGCCGTTCCCCTCAGTGGGAACGTAGGGGTCTCCGATTCCAACAGCTCCGGGCGAGAACACGTCGGCTGCAGCCGCGACGCCCACACCACCGCCAACCAGAAGCGCCGCGACACACACACTGGCAATGGCTGGACGAACCGTCACTGGGGCCTCCTTGGTCGGCGGCTCACCCTACCTGCGATCACCCGGAGCGAAAAGAACACCGGAGCGATCAAAACACCCGCGGGATCAGAGATTGCCTCGAATGTCTTGCTCACGCTCGATCGCCTCGAAAAGGGCCTTGAAGTTTCCCTTGCCGAACCCCAGCGAGCCGTGCCGCTCGATCAGCTCGAAGAAGACCGTCGGACGGTCTTGCACCGGCTTGGTGAAGATCTGCAGCAGGTAGCCGTCTTCGTCGCGGTCGACGAGGATCCCCCGCGACTTCAGCTGTTCGATCGGCACCCGCACAGCACCGATGCGCTCGCGCAGCTCGGGATCGTCGTAGTACGAGTCGGGAGTGCGCAAGAAGTCGACGCCCATCCCCCTCATGTAGTCGACGCTGGCGACGATGTCTGAGGTGTTCAGCGCCATGTGCTGAACACCTGGGCCACCGTAGAACTCCAGGTACTCATCGATCTGGCTGCGCTTCTTGCCGGCAGCTGGTTCGTTGATGGGGAACTTCACCTTGCGCCGACCGTCGGCCACCACTTTGCTCATCAATGCCGAGTACTCGGTGGCGATGTCGTCGCCCACGAACTCCTTCATGTTCGTAAAGCCCATGACCCGGTGGTAGAAGTCGACCCAGGCATCCATCTGTCCGAGCTCGACGTTGCCCACACAGTGGTCGATCGCGGTGAATACTCGACGCTCAGGCGGGCTCACGATCGGCTCAGCAGCTACGAAGCCAGGCAGGAACGGTCCGGTGTAGTTCGAGCGGTCGATCAACGTGTGTCGCGTATCCCCGTAGGTAGCGATGACGGCCTGCGTCACAACGCCGTGCTCGTCCGTGAGCTGCTCGGGGGCACTGATGCCAGTGGCCCCATGCTCGAGGGCATAGTCGTACGCATGCTCAACATCGGGCACCTCGAGGGCAAGGTCGACAACTCCGTCCCCGTGCCGAGCCACCCGCTCGCCCACCCACGTCCCCGCGTGCACCTCGGCGGTCAGCACGAAGCGCGCCGATCCGGACGCCATGACGTACTCGGCGAGGTCACGGTGCCCAGTCTCGGGGCCTCGGTACGCCACCCGTTGCATGCCGAAGGCTGTCGCATAGTAGTGGGCAGCCTGCCGGGCGTTGCCGACCGCGAACTGTACGTAGGCCATGCCCTGAATGGGGAAGGTGTCGACGGTTTGCTGGCTCGCGTCTTCGGTCACAGTCATCGGGTCGTCCACGCTCCCTGCCGCGGCGCCCTGAGCGAGGCGCATGTACGTCGGAGGATGGCTGTGCTGATCATCCTGCGCAACCAGTGGGCGACGCGATAATCAATCTGTACAGTCAGATGGCATGAAGCAGCCGATTGATTCTCTCGATGCCAGCATCCTGGCCCTTTTCCGTGCCGAACCTCGCATCGGTGTTCTCGAGGCGTCCCGCCGCCTCAGCGTGGCCCGCGGCACCGTTCAAGCCAGGCTCGACCGACTCGAGACGCACGGGGTCGTCACCGGATGGGGACCTGACGTCGACCCGCGTGCGCTCGGCTACGAGGTGATGGCCTTCGTGACCCTAGAAATCAGTCAGCGGGGGCACCAACACATCGAGACGTCGCTCACCGCGCTGCCCGAGGTTCTCGAGGCGCACACCATCACCGGTGCCGGCGACATGTTGGTGCGAGTTGTCGCACGCACCAACTCTGACTTGCAGCGGGTCGTCGACGCGGTGCTGAGTATCGTCGGCGTCGAGCGTTCCAACATGGTCATTGTGCTTGCCGACGGCGTGCCCTACCGCACGAGCCCACTGCTCGAAACGGTGGCCAGCGGCCGCGCTGACTAGACGGTCTGCGCCAGCTTGCGCAGCTGGAACGAACCGAAGACCTCGACGATGCCCAGCAGTACCAGCCAAAGCCCGGTGACCCAGATCAAAGCGTTCAATGTGATGGCCGGCCAGGCAAGAACGACGAGTCCAGCCACCAGGCTGAGCGCGCCGATGAAGATCACCCACCCGCGGGCCGGCATTCCTGGGTTGGCCAAACCCTCGATCAACTCTGCGATCCCTCGAACCACCCAGCCGACACCGATCAGCAGCGCCAGGATGGCGACGGCCTGACTGATGCCACGAAAGGCAACGATTCCCAGCAGGATCGAGAAGATGCCGGCGACCGCCGACAGCACCCGGATACCGGTGCCGCCGGTCTCGCTCGAGAAGCAGGCGACGATCAAGAAGATGCCGCTCACGATCAGGTAGATACCAGCGATCACCGCGAAGAAGGCCACCGACTGCTCGGTGAACACCATCAAGATGACGCCAAGCGCGATTGTCGCGAGTCCAAAAGTAAGAACGGCGCCGAACGTGCGGCCCAGCATTCCCTGGATTGGATCAACGGGCGCGGTGCTCATAGTCGTCTTGCCTCCATGACACGGCGCAGGAACTGCCGGGTGCGCTCCTGCTGTGGGTCAGACAGTACTTGCTCAGGCGGGCCGATCTCGGCAACCTCGCCGCCGTCCAGGAACGCCACTCGCGATGCCACCTCACGGGCAAAGGCCATCTCATGCGTGGCGAGAACCATGGTGAGCCCCGCCTCCTTGAGATCTCGGATCACGTTCAAGACCTCACCGACGAGCTCAGGGTCGAGCGCAGAAGTGATCTCGTCGAAGAGCATGATCTTGGGCTGCATCGCCAACGCACGCACGATGGCGACGCGCTGCTGCTGACCACCTGACAACCGGTCGGGATAGTCGGTGGCCTTGTCAGCCAGCCCAAAACGGGTAAGCAGTTCGAGGGCCTTGCTCTCTGCTTCAGCACTACCAAGACCCAAGACCTTTCGTGGCGCAAGGGTCACGTTGTCGATGACACTCCGGTGCGGAAACAGGTTGAACGACTGGAACACGATGCCGATCTTTCGCCGAGCCGCGTTGACGTCGTAACCCGGCCACGAGATGTCGGCACCCTCGAACCAGATCGCACCGGCGTCAATCGGTTCAAGCAGATCAAGGCAGCGGAGCAGGGTGGACTTGCCGCACCCGGACGAACCGATCAGTGCGACCACCTCGTGCTCGGTGATGTCGAGCGAGACGCCACGCAGCACTGGGTTGTCGCCATACGCCTTATGAACGTTCTCCAACCGCAGCGCGGTGGCGCCCTCGGCCGCGCTCACAACGCTCCCCCGCCGGCCTGGCTGCGGCGCCGCTGCCGCTCAGCCATCCAGTCGGCCCACCGCGACAGCGGAACTGTCAGCAGAATGTAGAAGCAGGCAGCGACCACGAATGGGGTGTAGTTGAAGTCGGTGAAGGCACGGATCTGGGCCGCCCGCGTCATCTCGATACCGGCCCCGATGATGGCGACGAGCGCGGTGTCCTTCTGCAATGCGATGAAGTCGTTGAGCAACGGCGGCGTCACGCGTCGGATCGCCTGCGGCACCACCACGTAGCGAAGGCTTTGGTACTGGTTG
>JBDTTS010000088.1:0-8292 GCA_039930525.1 Actinomycetes bacterium
CGCGAGCTCTGCATGCAGGTCTCCGAGGCGCTGCACCGCTACGGCAAAGGTCGGGATGCCCGCGTGCTGCCGATCTACGGTGGCCAGCCGATCTACCGGCAGCTCCGCGAACTCACCCGAGGTGTCGATGTCGTCGTGGCGACGCCGGGTCGAGCTCTCGACCATGTGAACCGAGGCACGCTCGATCTCGACTCGATCGCTACGGTCGTCCTCGACGAGGCCGACGAGATGCTCGACATGGGATTTGCCGATGACCTCGAAGGCATTTTGTCCGCCGCACCTAAAGAGCGCCAGACGGTGCTCTTCTCGGCCACGATCCCGTCGCGGATCGCGAAGATCGCGCGCACGTATCTGAAAGACCCGTTGCGTGTCGAGATCGAGCGAGAGCAAGTGGCCGCTGGCGAAAGCCCACGGGTGAAGCAGTCGGCGTACATCGTTCCTCGCTCGCACAAGCCGGCGGCTCTCGGGCGGATCCTCGACGTCGAGTCACCTACCGCCGCCCTCGTCTTCTGTCGTACCCGCGCCGAGGTCGAGTTCTTGGCAGAGTCACTCAACGGACGCGGCTACCGCGCTGAAGCGTTGCACGGCGGCATGGATCAGAAGCAGCGCGACCGGGTGATGAACCGACTTCGCTCCGAGGTGGCAGATCTGATCGTCGCCACTGACGTCGCTGCGCGCGGTCTCGACATCGACCAGCTCACCCATGTTGTCAACTACGACGTGCCGTCAGCGCCCGAGTCGTACGTGCACCGAATCGGCCGGGTGGGACGCGGTGGGCGCGAAGGCGTGGCTATCACGTTGGCTGAGCCCCGCGAGCACCGACAGCTGAAGACCATCGAACGAGTCACTAAGCACAAGATCCCCGTGCACAAGGTGCCGACCGTTGCCGACTTGCATGCACGCCGGCTTGAGGTGACGCGTGCTGCCCTTGAAGACATCCTGATCGCCGGCGACCTGGGCCATGTCGGGGTCGTCGTCGAGTCGTTGACCGATGAGTACGACGTCGTCGAGGTCGCGATGGCTGCGATCAAGCTGGCCCATGAAGCGGTTGCTGGCCCGTCTGACGACGACGAGATCCCCGATGCCAGCGAAGCTCGCGGCGACGATGGCGGTAAGAAAAAGGGCAAGGGCAAGGGCAAGCCGGCTTCCGGCAGTCGAGGTCCGAGCAAGGAGCGCAGTCGATCCACTGGTGAGACCGCCCGCGTGTACGTGGGCGCCGGACGAGCTGGTGGGCTCCGTCCGCAAGATCTGGTGGGTGCCATCGCCGGTGAGACTCGTCTGACTGGACGTGACGTCGGGTCGATTGAGATCACTGATCGGTTCTCGCTGGTCGAGGTGCCGGCTGACGCCGTCACCGAGGTCGTCAGCGCACTTCGTGCCACCCGGATCAAGGGGCAGAAGGTGCAGGTGCGGCCTGACCGCGACGAAGCGGGCCCTAGGAGCGGACCATCGGCCAAGCCCACGGGCAAGCCGGCCGGCAGACTAGCGGCCAAGCCGTCGAGCAAGGCCAAGCCGAGAAGCAAGGGCAAGCCTGCGGGCAAGGACACCACCCGGCCGCGTGGCGGTCGTTCCTAGGAGTACGGCAGACTCCAGGGTGCGCCCGAAGGGCGCTGGGGACCGACTGCACCGGAGGAGTTATGGCCGACAGCCACCGCATCTTGTTGCCAGCCAAGGGAGTCACCGAGGTTCCTGTCGCGGGCTCTCCCGTCACGGGTTCTGAGACGTCACAGGTGAACTCGCCGTTCGACGGGTCGCCGCTTGGCGACGTACCTCTGCTCGGTCAGGCTGAGGTCGACCGAGCGGTTGCCGCGGCCAAGACGGCGCTGCATGACCAGCCCTTGGCGCCGTGGCAGCGCGCGGACATCCTCGAGAAGGCGTCGGCCCTGCTGCGTGAGAGGCAAGAAGAGTTCGCTCAGATCATCGCCCACGAGGCGGCCAAGCCGATCAAGACCGCGCGCGTCGAGGCCGACCGAGCCGCTGGCACTTTTGCGTTCGCGGCGGTCGAGGCGCGAAAACTCGCCGGTGAGGTGATTCCGATCGCTGCCGCTCCAGGTGGCGACACCAAGATCGCGTACACGATGCGCGTGCCGATCGGTGTCGTCGGCGCGATCAGCCCGTTCAACTTCCCGCTCAATCTGGTGGCGCACAAGCTGGCCCCGGCGATTGCCGCTGGTTGTCCAGTCGTTCTCAAGCCGGCTGGTCAGACCCCATACAGCGCCATTGCGCTCGCGTGGCTGCTGATCGAAGAGTGCGGGCTGCCGGCGTCCTACCTTTCAGTGGTCACCGGCCCAGGGTCGATCGTTGGTAACGCCCTCGTAGATCACCCTGACATTGCGCTGATCACGTTCACCGGCTCGCCAGAGGTGGGCTGGGGCATCAAGTCGCGGGCCCCTCGTAAGCACGTAGGGCTCGAGCTTGGTAACAATGCGCCGGTCATCATCGCCGAGGACGGCGACTGGAAGAAGGCGGCCGATAAAATCAAGATCGCTGGCTTCTCGCATGCTGGCCAGTCCTGTATTTCAACCCAGCGGGTCTTGGTGCACCACTCGGTGGCCGACGCGTTCACCGACTACCTCGGCCCGTTGGTCGAGTCACTTGTGGTCGGCGACCCGCTCAACGACGCCACCGATGTGTCGTCGTTGATCTCGCACAATGAGCGCGACCGAGTCAAAGGCTGGGTCGACGAGGCCGTGACGCAGGGCGGGCGCATCGTGGCCGGGGGCGACATCGATGCCAACGGCGTGCTGATGCCCACCGTCATTGCTGACGCCAAGCCAGAGATGGCAGTCTGCATCAACGAAGTTTTCGGCCCGGTCGTGGCGATCCAGTCGATCGACTCTGTTGACGAGGGCTTAAAAATCGCCAACGACACCGCCTATGGGCTGCAGGCGGCGATCTTCACGCACGATATCTCGACGGCGTTTGAGGCTGTCCGCACGCTCGACTTCGGAGGTGTCCTCGTCAACGAGGTACCGACTTGGCGGGCAGACCAGATGCCCTACGGCGGGATTCGCGACTCAGGCAACACCCGTGAGGGACCGGCCTACTCGGTGCAGGAGATGACCGAGACGCGTCTGGTAATCATCGAAACCTCCCGCTAAGCCAAGAGGGACGCCCTCACTCGCTGTGGCGAAACGAACTCCGCACTCATGGGGCGAGGTTTCAGTGCGGGTGAACGCGTCGTTCGTGGAGAGGAGGGGTGACGCCGAGGCGGTGGTAGGCCAACTCGACCGCTCTCGATCGCGGGCCGAGGACCGCCTGAAGTGACCGAAGTGTCGTGGCGCAGGTGGCAGTGTCGGCCCGCTCCACGATGTCGGGCCGAGCCCGAGTACCGAGTGCGTCATGGGCCCAGTTGGGCAGGAGGTCGGTGGCTGCGCGTACGAGTATCTCGTACGGTCCCCACGCCCCGACCGGAAGAGCGCGACCGGGGAAGCGTAGAAACTTGGCGACGGCGCGCGCATCGGGGCCACCGGCGATCTCGTCGGAGAACGAGTCAAAGGCTTCGGCCAGTTCGGCGACGGTCGTTGGTGGGTCCTCGACGCCGAGGGCCTTGGCGAGTTGCCCCATCTCGGCCACGTACTGATTCGCGTCCACCCGCCCACGACCGAAGCGTTGGTAGGCGACGAGCATCGAGTCGGTGAGCCCGATGTGCACCCACAGCAGCAGCCGCGGATCCTGCGCTGAATAGGCGCGACCGTCCGGGGCGGTGCCGGATACGCGGTCGTGGACGCGTCGCACCATCGCGGCGGTCTGCTCTGCCTGCGAGCTTGAGCCGAAGGTCGACGTCGTGACGTAGAGGTTGGTGCGCTGCAAGCGTCCGAGTGGGTCGGTGCGGTACGACGAGTGCTGTTCGACGCCGGCGAGGGCCAACGGGTGACAGGCTTGCAGAAGCAAAGCGCGAGGGCCGCCGACGAGGGTTGCGAGCGAGCCGTTGACCTCCCACGTAGCGCTGCCGGGGCCGAACCATCCTGCGTCGCCGGGGGCGCCAATGGCTTTGACCCAGGGGGGCTCGCCGTCTGGGTCGCCGGACAAGATGACCCGGAAAGTACGCCGGATGGTGTCCCCGGCAGCGGTGATCAGGGGCAGACTGCTCATCAGACCAGGATGCCGAAGTCTGGTCGCGGCCGCAGGTCGAGGAGAACCGTGCACCCGAGCAACATTCGTGTTCAACAGGCGCTGGACGCCGCGGGCGTCGCGGCCGAGGTGCGTCGGCTGCCTGAATCGACGCACACCGCCGTGGCTGCGGCCGAGGCGCTTGGCTGCGTGGTGGGGGCAATCGCCAACAGCCTGGTATTCATGGCCGATGACGCGCCGCTGCTGGTGATGGCCAGTGGTGCGGCCAAGGTCGATACCGCCAGAGTGGCTGACGTCGTGGCTGTCCAGCAGGTAAGGCGCGCGACGCCAGAGGAGGTGCGGGCAGCCACGGGATTCCCTATCGGCGGTGTCGCTCCTGTCGGCCATCCGGCACCCTTGCAGACCCTGATCGACGTCGACCTTGAGCAGTACCCAGAGATCTGGGCGGCAGGTGGCACCCCCGACAGCATCGTGGGGCTCACATACGTCGGCTTGGTGGCCGCCACTGGCGGATCTCCGACCCGCGTCCGCTGAACCCACGCCCACCAACGCCCGTTTGGTGTCACCCTGGGGGACACTTGACGAGCTTTGGTGGGGTCAGTTGCGGAGGGACCCCAAGACGTCGATGCCCACTTTGAGAAACTTCTTCCACTCTCCGGCACCCGGCGGATAGAAGATGAACTCGGTGAAGCCCAACGGAGCGAACTGCTCGACGAGTCGCGGCACAGCGCCCGGATCGCTCCAAGCGTCGAATGCCTCATCAAAGGCAAGGAGCGAACGAGTCAGCGTTTCTGGTGCTCGCCCGATCTCGGCCAGGTAGTCGTCCAGCATGGCCGTGCGCTCACTGATTTGGCGGTGCCACTCGTTGATGTCGGTGATGTCTATCCACGCGTTCCAGGTGTCGGCCAAGCGGGCTGCCATCTTGGTGATACGTGGTCCGTTGCCAGCCAGCGCCAACGGCAATCGGGGCTTTTGCACGCAGCCCGGCGCCATCGCTGCGTTCTCGTAGTCGGTAAACCGGCCACTGAAGTCACTGGTGTCCTGACGCAGCAGCCGGTCGATCACCTGCGTGCCTTCTTCGAGCCGGTCGACGCGCTCCTTGGCTGACATCTCGTAGGTCGCGCGACCCACCATGAGCTGGTCGTCGACCTGGCCGCAGCCGAGGCCCAGGGCGAACCGACCGTTGCTGAGCTGATCGACGGTCATCGCGAAGCGGGCGATGTGGACCGGGTCGCGCCAGGCGAGGTTGGTGACCATCATTCCGAGCTCGAGGTCTTCGGTCTCAGAGGCGAGAGCGCCGAGCGTTACCCACGGGTCGAGCAGTGGAGACGATCGATCGCGCCAGTCACCCAGAGTGTCGCCAATCCAGGCGGCATCGAAGTCAGTGTCCTCCATTCGCAGAGCCAGGTCGCGGCTGTGCTCATGGCCGCGGGGGATGACGTAGACGCCGAAGGAGAGGTCTGGCATGCCCGTGATCGTGCCACAGTCATTGCAAGGCACACTGGTGGCCATGCGGCTTCGGATCCCTGTTCTTCTGGCCAGTGTCGGCGTGCTCGTGCTTGCAGGCTCTGGTGGCGTGAACCCAGTGCAAGCCGGGTCAGCCGCGTCCACGCCCAAAGTGGCCCGCATCGTCTCGGTCGGAGACATTGCCTGTGACCCGAGCAGCCCGTACCTCAAGACGCCCGGCTACTGCCAACAGGATCGGGTCGGCGCCCTGGTCAAGGGCATGGTGAAGCGAGGGGCTGACTGGTTCGTCACTCTGGGCGATGCTCAGTACGAGACCGCGAAATACAACGCATTTCGCTCCGAGTTCGACCCAGCGTTTCGCAGCGTTCGTTCGGTGACCAAAGCCGTCGCGGGCAACCACGAGTACTACACCGATGGGGCTCGCGGGCACTTCCGCTACTGGGGGCGCCACGCGGGCACCCGCAAGCAGCCCTGGCGCACGTTCACGCCCGTTGCGGGATGGCGAGTCCTCTTGCTCGATTCGCAGTGCGAGCACGTCGGAGGGTGCGGGCCAGACTCGCGACAGGGCAAGTGGCTGAAGTCGGTGCTCGCTGCCAACTCGCGCACCTGCACCGTGGCCATGTGGCACCATCCGTTGCAGACCTCGGGAGCCTACGCAGGCAATGTCGACAGCCGTTCACGCGCGCTTCAGTTGTGGAAGATGGTGAACGCGGGTGGGGTAGACGTGGTGCTCAATGGCCATGATCACATCTACGAACGGTTCGCCAAACGAAGCGACATCCAGCAGTTCGTCGTGGGAACGGGCGGCAAGAACCACTACGGCATCAACACCAAGGCGCCGGGTAGCAAGAAGCGGTTCGGCAACCGCTATGGCGTCCTACGACTCGATCTGGCGAGTGACGGAACGTACAAGCACGCGTTCGTCACAGCGTCCGGAAATGTCGTAGACCGGGGCAGCAAGACCTGCACCAACAAACCAAAAGCCTGAGCTCCGCTAGGGCTCTACCCTCAGTGCCCGGTGTGGGCAGGCTCTGGCCGCCGCTCGTGCCTTTTTCACGCTCGCTGATGCTTCACCGGAGTTGATGACTGGGAAGCCCCACTCGTCCAGAGTGATGAGGGCGGGCGCCACCAACGCGCACATGCCAACACCATCGCAGGTCGCGGAGTTCACGCTGAGGATCGCTTTGGAACTCATGCTGCCCCCCTGCCTTGAAGGGAAATGTCGTGCCGTCGAGCGCAGGTACTGCGTCGGCGATGCGCTGGCAGATCGGCGGCGAACACCTGAAGCGCCGAGCCGAGCATGCGGAGAGCGCCATCTGGGTGGTGGCAGGCGCCTCGTCCAGACACCGACGCCGAGATTTTGGCAAGCCGTGGTGCGTCGCCGCGCCGCGCCCGACCGTCGGCCACCCGTGTCATGACGTCGGCCAGCTCGTCTAGCCCGAACAGACATGGGCCGCACTGACGAGCACTGGCAGCTGCCAGGTACTGAAGGATCTGGGCGGTGACGGCGAGGCCGCAGGTCGACCGCGGGAGCGCCATGATGATGCCGGCGCTCATCACCTGTTCGAGCTCGCCAAGCCGCTGCCCTGAAACGTCATCCCAGCGATGCCACGTACCGCCGTAGCCACCGAGTAGGGCTGCCTGGGGGTCCTCTCCGAGCTTGATGACCAGCGATGCGAGTGTCTGCTCGGGAGTAGTTTCGACGACTGTTTGCCCTGCCGACGTAGTGACAGTAACCAGACGACTCGCGGCAGGATCACTGCCGGACGCTGCCAGCGACACCTGGGCGATGGTCTCGATGTTGTGCACCAAAGTGGGGCGTCCATCGACGCCGCGCACCGCTGCGGGAACTGTACGAGTGATGGGTAGCGCCGGCCCCCCAGATAGAGCGCGCACGATGGCGCTCGACTCACCACTGAGGTAGCTAGCCGGACCCTCCACGATGCGCAGCGGAATGTCGGGCACTCCTGCTGCGCGACGCTCGACGATCGCGCGTTCGATCGCCACGCGGCTGTGCGCCGCCCCGCGGTGCAGCCACAGGACTCCTTCGACACTCCCGGTAGCGCGGGCGGTGGCGTTAAGGCCGTCCAGCACGAGATGTGGTCGCAGTTGCAGCAGGGCGGCGTCCTTGGCGCTGGCCGGTTCGCTCTCGGCGCCATTAGCCACCACGATGCCACCGCCGCCGGCGTTGATGGCCGACTGCCACTTGCGAGCCGCAGGGAAGAAGGCCCCGCCGTACCCGCGCAGGTCGGTGTCGCGCACGCGGTCGAGCACTTGGCTCGGCTCGAGCATCACCGGTCGACGAGCCCGGTGTTCAGCGAGTGACTCACCAACGTCCATCGCCACGCGGTTGGCGCCGATAGGTACGGCGGTGTCGAATATCCTCACCTTCGGTCATCCCCGAGCGATGACCGAAGGCGAGGCGTCATGTACCGACTGACGGCCGTGGCCACCACTAGTAGGGCCGAGCCGGCATACCAAAACCAGAGGCCCGCTGAGTCCGTGCCGGCGAGGACGCCGTGCGCCCAGACCGCCGCGTAGATCACCAAGGTGGTGCGGTGGATCGGCCACCAGATGCGGCCGAGGCGTCCGGCGAAGCGCGCCGTGAGCCCTGCCACCAGGCCGGCGTACAGGCCAAGCCAGCCGAGTGTGACGGGCAACGGCCGGTACTCGGCGCCCAAGGGAAGGACGACGCCGGTCCAGCCGACCCCCGCGTAGTCGTCCAGAGCGAGGACCACCACGTGCAGGGCG
>JBDTTS010000089.1:0-8285 GCA_039930525.1 Actinomycetes bacterium
GAACCACACCCCGACCAGCCCGACGACCAGTGCGATGACCAAGCCGATCGCGATCCAACGACGTGCTGGCAGACCTGCCTCCGGTGAGCTATCGGACTCCGGTGCCCCCTGGGCTGCCGTCGTGACACTCATTGGTTCACCACCAGCACCGTGCTGGAACGCCTGCCCCAGTTGCCGAGAGCGTCCTTGGCGCGTACCCGAATTCGGTAAGCGCCAGGATCCCAACTGCTGACGTCGATCGTGTCAGTCCACGTGCTGCCTGACAGAACCATGGCAGTTCCGTTGCCTGTCCCGGGGTTAGGAGCTATCCACCATTCCACCGCGGTCACGGTGCTCCACGCATCTGTGGCGGTCGCCTCCAACGTCACCGCGTTGGCACCCTGGGTCGGGTTCGGTGCGGCCGAGACATTGGTCACAGTTGGACCCGACTTGTCGATGAGCAAGATGACAGTGGCAAACGTGTCGTTCCAGTTCCTAGCTCTGTCCTGAGCGTGAACGTAGAGGGTGTGCTCGCCGTTGCCCAGCTGTTGGATCGTCGCCAACGGGATATCGGCATACGCAGGCTCGCCGGTCGGGTCCGGCACGTCGTCGACGAAGCCGTCGAACACCCCGTCGACTGCAGCCATCTGGATTCCCTTGTTGTCCGCCCCGATGGTGTCCAAGAAGGCCTCGGCCTTTCGGATGTTGCTGTTCACGCCAGCCACGATCGGATCGTCCAACCGCGCCTGCACACGCACCGCCTGCGAACTGGTGTTGATCGCCATCGTCCCGTTGTTCGGGTTGGGGTCAACGGTCAGAGCGGTTGCCTCTGGAGCGGTCCGGTCGACCACGAGGGCGAGAGCGGGATCCTCAAGAACGGTCAGCCATTCACCCCAGTTGTTCGCACCAGCGTCGTCGCGACAACGGATCGAGACATGGCGTTCACCCTCAGCGAGGGTGCCCATAAGCGAACTCGGGATGACTGCATCTAGACTGGCGACGACTGCCGTTCTGTTGACATTCATCGCGTAAGCGTTGCCCTCGTCGACGCGGTACTCAGCCTGGGCAACATTGGACTTGCCCGTCTTCCGGTCGTCGCACGTGGCGTGCAACTTGACGTTCACATCTCCATTGGTCGGGTTGCGCACCAACTTGGCATCGCGAGTGACCGGGCCGTCAGCATCACCGGCGTCGACCAGGACTGAGCTGAATACGCCCCAGTTGCCCAACGCATCCTGACCACGCACATAGAGGATGTGTTTGCCGGACGCGATTGTCACGGCAGCCGACGCATCCACCGAAACCGTTGCGAACGTACCAGTGAGCGGTGTCGCGGTAACCGATGCGTCGTCCAGGTAGTACTCAGCAGCTTGGACGTTAACCCCGCCGGTTGTCGTGTCGTCGATCGTCGCGGTCAGCGTTCCACCCGAGTAGGCCACGTCGCTGGTCACTGGTCCGGCGGTATCGGTGCCCGCAGTGTTCGAACCTGGCACCGTCAGGAAGGTAAGCATTCCACCAGTGCCTGCCGCGTTGCTGTTATGCAGCAGCAAGCTGCCGTCGTAGATGGCGATTCGCTTGGCGTTCTCGGCCTGAGCCGGGGTTGTGACGATCGCGTCGGCCGTCTGTCCCGGGCCAAACGTCTCAGAGACGTAGGTCCTGGGGTCTTCGAGCTGGTTTCCGTCGAGCGCGATGACACGCTGTGCTGCCCCGAGCGCGGCCATCGAGCGGTACTGCGTGCCGGCGTTCAGGTAGCGCAGCAGGACCCGTTGCTCAGTCGCCGGGCTCTGCACCACGACGTCAGCGGTGTCCGGGTAGGCGGTCCCGTTCATCAACGAGTACTTCGGGTTGAACTTGCGCATGTCGAACGCTGCCGGGTTGGCCGCGTTGTTAAGCGCCGGGTCAACCTCGCCAAGAAGCATGACCGCGTCTTGATCGTGGGCCGAGTCAGCGCCTGCGTACGCCTGACCAGCTGTGCTCGGGTTCACCACGAGGGCGCCGTAGAGCCCCATCGACGTCTGGTATTGAGCGCCAGGTAGCAGTCCGGCCTCGTAGAGGTAGGTGCCGGGACGACTAGCGGTGAAGGTGTACTCCTTGGTTCCAGGCGACCCGACCCCGGCGAAGTCAGGCACCATGTCCTGTCCGCGGAAAATCAGACCGGTGTCGACGCCCATCGCATTGTGCAGGGTGACGGTGACGACATCGTCTTGATTGACCTCGATCGTTGGACCGCCCGGTGCCGTTGCCGGAGCCCCAGAGGCGTTGTATCCCCAGACTGGCACCGTCGTCCCGCCTGGCGTCCCGTCTGGCAGCGTCGTAAAGCCCGCGACGGCATAGAGGTCGATGGCTACGTCAGCCGCGGCCGCTGGCCCGGCCGGGGCCACGAGCACCAGACCAAACGCCATCATGGCCGTTGCCAACACCGATGCGGCTAGCTTCTTCATGGTTCGCCTTTGCTTCATCACTGTCGCCACCCCTCCGTCATCCACACGTATTCGGCGCGGGCGGCTCGATCTTCATATACGTGATCGGACCGGTCATGTTGGCGCCCCATGAGGTGATCTGATGCAGGGCGTGGTTGTGCGAGATGATGTAGTACTCCCCGCACTGGTTGAGCGTTTGGATTCCAGGCGGAAGTTCTTCAGTGGCACCCAGGTAGGGGCTGCCGCTGTAGAACATCCCGATCTCTTGGTTCGCCAATCCAGGGACGGTGACGTTGAGCGGGTTGGTCGGGCTGTAGCCCTCGGCGTCGTACCATTTGAAGATGACGTCCCATGTCTGTCCTGGACCGATGTTGATGGCGAACTTCTCGAACGAGAGATCCTCACCGGTGTCGCTCTCAAGCGCGTGCCCGTCTCGTCCGATGACGAGTCCGTTGTTGCCGTGCGGGTGGAACGGGTAGTCCTCAGTTCCGACGTTCAGGTAGCGGGCCATCCCGGGTACGTCACCACCGCCCACCTCGAACGGCTGCACGTCAGCCAAGGCACCGTAGGGCTGAGTGGGCAACCACGAGGCACCGTTGTCGGCGATACTGTCAGGGAAACCACGCCCATTGATCAGCCAGTACCTGGGGTGGTACCTGTTCATGTTGAAGGTCTTGCCACGCTCGACGGCCGAGTGCTGGTACGGGTCAATCTCAGACAACATGACCATGAACTCTTCGGCGGCATTGAACCGGCTGTCTGACCGGTTGTACGCGTAATCGGCGCCCATGGCCGGCCTGACGATCAAGGCCCCGAACAGGCCCATCCGCACCTGCATCTCGGGGTCGGTCCCCGACTGGTACAAGAAGGTGCCCGGCTGATCGGCATCGAAGGTGTAGCTGATCGTGCCGCCTTCGTTGGCGGGCGTTTGGGGGTCATCGGCAGCCGCGGTGTTTGTGAGCGACGAGGCTGGGCCGCCGTCGAACTCCGGCTCCGCCGGAACTCCGTCAGCCAGAACGTCACTCTGCCCCGGGAACGCGATCGAGGTCGTCTCCGGCAGCGTGTTGTGAAGGATGACCGTGACGGTGTCGCCTTCGTTTACACACAGCACCGGTCCTGGGTGCTGGAAGTCGTCGTGCCCGCTCGAGTAGCCCCACATGAAGGCGGTGTTGCCGTCCGGAAGGCTGATGTATCCGGTCTGCGTGGTCAGGTCGAAGATCTTGTTGTTGCCTGGTCCGTCCACTCCATCGGTGCAGACGATGCCGACCTTCGGCCCAGGTGCTGCGCTGGCCACTGTTGCACCGGTGAACGACGCAATGACAGCGAAGACGACCCCGATGGCCGCAAGACAGGCAGGGGCGCTGACGGTCTGCCGACGAGCCCTCCTATGCATAACTCCACGTCTTGTCATGGCGTGACAACTCCCCAGTCGTTCGGATAATCCTGCGGTCCCACCGCGCTGCTCCCGGACGGGAACACATGGATCTCGGTTGCCTGACCACCGAAACCGCCAGGGGCAAGGTTGTTGGATCTAGTGAAGTTGCGGTTGTAGAGCAGGTATTTGTCGTGTCCGCCGCCGCCACTGTGAGCCGGAGCGGTGAAGATGACGTCGTAGCTCTCGCCAGGGCCGATGTTGATCGTGTCTGTCTCATACGATGTGTCGGTTCCGTCGCGGCCGCGCATGTGCGTGGCGTCGCGTCCCACGACTCGCATCCGGATGCCAGCGATACTCATCGCCTGTTCCTTGAACCCGAGGTTTGCAAAGCGCAGGGCGACTCGCTCACCAGACTTGCAGCGGACGAGCGACGAGTGCGGCTGGTACTGCAGTTCAGGTCGCCCATCCGGCGCCACGAGATCACCAGTGATCGGGTCAGTCTCGACATCGAGGTAGTGCGTCGACGTGTTTGCGTTGATCGGGGCGTTCGGCTCGATGGTATCGGGGTAAACCCGACCGTTCAGCAAGCTGAAGTCGGCGCGATAGTCACTCCACTCAGGCAACTGGATGTGAGCGTCCGCCCAGTGTGACTCGGCCCATACCTCGGAGAGGAACATCGCGAACTCGCGGTCGTAGCGCGTTGACGCGTCGCCGTCGTTGTACATATAGCGGTCCCCGAACGAATGCACATGGCTCCCGAACGTAGTTCCAGCCGCCGCCTTGTCCTGTCTCGGTCGGACGAAAACGAGCCCTGTCATCCCCATGTGGACGTGCTCTACGTCTTCGACGTGGCAGTGGTACATGTAGGTACCTGGCTCGCGTGGCCGGTAGACGTACGTGAACTCGCGGCCACTGGGCACCGCCACCGACCCAGAAGGTTCGCCGTCGTAGAAGGGAATGACGTTTCGGAATCCGTGCCAGTGCAGCGTGTGTGCGTCAAAGAGATCTGGGCGCAATTCGAGCCCCAGGTTCGTCAACTTGACCCGGAACTCATTTTGGCTGGCCGGCACGTACTCGTCGGTCCAGAACAGCGGTGCACTGTGCTGGGCCTTGTTCTTCTGGCCCGTCCGCTGCTCGGCTGTCTCCAATTTGCTGAGGTTCCGGAACCCGAAGATGTACGTGGTCAGCCCCTCCGGCGCCAGATTATCCGGATGGAACGGCGGGATCTCGGGGGTCGGGGGAAGGTACATCCACCCGTCCGTTCCGCCGAGGAACATATCCACCGGGCCATCGGCGGCACTGACCTGAGCGGGCACGAGCACCTTGCCAGCCCACGTCACACCCCCGGCAACGGCTACTGCGCCACCCGCGTACTTCAGGAACTGGCGTCGATTGACCTTCATCGCGTCGCTCATTCCCTCGTCTCCTCTGGTCACAGGCTTTCCTTCCCGCTATGGCGGTGCAGCTGGTTACGGGACATCGATGGCATCCAGGTCTCGACCGCCGCCGGTCATTCCGTTGGCGGTGCCGTCGAAGTAGACCGACCAGGTTCCGTTGGCGAAGCCGATGACGTCCTCGTCCTGGTTCGTGCCGATGCCAGTCAGAGTCACGTCACTCTTGAACGAGAGGTAGAAGTTCGTCTCGTTCACCAGTGACAGCCCGTCGACGTCTTCCGAACTGGCGACGCCTGAGGCCGATGCATCCCAGACTCGGGCGTAGCTCGTGCCGTTCCAGCTGTAGACGTCGGCGTCGTCTCGTGGCCCAGCGAACCCTGGGGGCCCTGAGTTTCCAACCGTGGAGAAGTACAGCGTCTGTCCGTCGGGGCTGACGCTGATCGCGTCCAGGTCGCGGGAGCCTCTCGACATGCCGTTCGCGGTGCCGTCGAAGTAGACCGACCACTGGGCTCCGTTGTAATAGACGACGTCCTCGTCCTGTACGGCGCCCACGTCCGGAAGCGTGGTGTCCTCGGCGAAGCTCACGTAGAAGTGCGACGAGTCCACCTGGTCGTAACCGTCGACATCAGCCTCCGCCGGCACCACGAGGTCCGTGGCAGCCAGCTCACGCCCGAACGCCGTGTTGTTCCAGGTGTAGATGTCGGAGTCGTCGAACGGTCCGCTCACCCCCGGAATGCTGGAGTTGCCGAGAGTGCTGAAGTACAAGGTCGTCGGGCCCTGCTGCCCCGCGCTGACCGTGAGCACCGTGCTCGCCGTGGCTCCCCAGCCGCCGTTCTGGCCCATGGCCCGCACGTTCAGGGTGTAGCCACCGTCGGCCCACGTGCTGACGTCGATCTGGGCCGCCACACCCCACTGACCGCCACCGTTGTCGGTGAGGTCCATCGCAGTAGCCGCGCCTTCCCCGGGATCGGCACCGACGAACCACTCGGCCTGGATGACCGGGTCAGCCGGGTCCCCGGCTGTCGCGAGCGCTGTCAGGTCAACCGTGGCCGCTCCTGCAGTCGGGTTCGGCGCAGCCGCAACGTCGCTGACCGTCGGAGCGGCGCATTCCGGCGGGCAGACCGGTGGCGCGATGCCGCCGGCGATCTCGTCGGCACCTGCGTCGACAGCGGGCCCGTTCGGGCGGAAGTCGCCGTCGATGTCCGTCACCGGTGCCGTTGTATCGCCCTTGACGGCAGCACCGCGGTTCACCGCTGGTGAAGTGTTCGACAGGTGGTAGTCGCCCATCTCGCTGGGCGGTGCGTCGACGGTCACGAGTGTCGCGTCGACGAAGCCTGGGTTCTGCCGCCACGTGGAGAATGAGACGCTCAGGTCGAACTCCTCCAGAACCGAAGGGTTCCCACCACTGTTCGTGGGGCTGGTGGTGTAGTCGTGCCCACTGTTATTCGCTTGGATGATCGAATTGGTCGGGCTGAGCGGCCCGCTGGCGTCAATAGACCCTAGATCCCATCGGGTGATCGCGCCGGTATCGCCCGGAATCCCCAGTCCAGTGACAGTCGTAGCCCCACCCGTCCGAGTGCCAGCCCGGTTGTCCCAGAACACGTTGTTGAACAGCCGTGGGTCGCTAAAGGGCGCTGCGTTGTTGGGCAAGGTCTCTTGCAGCTGATCGCTGTTCAACGAGGTGGACAGGCCAGCGGCCGCTGGCAATCCGTTGCTGGTGATGGCCGTGGCCGTTGTCATGTTCTTCATGATCGTGTTGTTGTAGACCCGCACGTCAGGGGCGTCGTTCAGACTGATCCCGCCACCTTCGTGCGTTGAGACGTTGTTCACGATCATGTTGTTGTACACATTCATCTCGTGGTCCCCGGCCATCAGGAACCGGATTCCGCCGCCGTCGTCATTGCTCATGTTCGCCTGGATCTGGTTCGCGTAGATATCGACCGGACCCGTTCCAGGCGACAGGTCGCCCGCTGTCTGCGGCAACTCCCCTGCGATCATGATGCCGCCGCCCTCATCGTTGGAGTAGTTGAGGTAGACACGGTTGTGATGGATGGTGCCGTTGGGGCTGAGCCCGTAGACGGTAAGTCCGCCGCCGTACTCCAGCGAGAAGTTGCCACAGATGTCATTGTTTTCGACTTCGTAACCATCGGCGCCAGCAAAGATCCCGATTCCACCAGCGAGGTTCGTACCAGCGTTGGCGATCACCCGGTTGTTGGCGATCCGAACGTTCTCGTTGTGCTGATCGGTGTTCGGAGCGGGGATCTCAGGTGTACCGATGCGCACAGTGCCGTAGCCGCCACCGTTGTTCTCCATCACGTTATTCGTGATCTGCAGATGCTGCGCATACGAGTTGGCGAAGATCGCGCCGCCCTGGGTGGTGATGTTGGGAGGCAGACCCGTATTGCCACCCGTCAGGTCATTGACGTTCCCAGGGAAGCCGAACTGGTTCCCGCCGCGGATGTCGAAGCCGTCGATGCTGGCTTTGAATCCAGCGGTGAAGTCACCGGCCCTAGTCGCCGAGCTGGCGCCGCTCTCGGAGGCGAGAACATAGATGCCCTCACTGTCGTTGACGGTCTGGTTGCCGTCGTAGCTGAGGCCACCTACCAGGTTCAGCCAGTCGGTGCGCACAGGAAGATCGGTGCTGTACGAACTGGCATCAATGATTGATCCCGGCAGGTAGGAGTTTCCTTGGAATCCACCGGGGCCGACGCCCTGCAACTTGACCGGCGAGGCCATGACGAGGTTCTCGTAGTAGGCACCGCGCGGGTTGTTCCGTGGGTTGTCGAGGTCGGGCAGACCTGGGTATACGACCACGAGGTCATCCCCGGTGCTGCCTCGCGCGACATCGAGGGCGTCCTGGATGGCTGCGTAGGTCTTTCCAGGCCCGACCTCATACAGGTTGGGGTCGTAGCCAGTACCCAGTACATGGACGGTCAATCCATTCGTGCCGGTCGCGGGCTCGGCGAGGTCAGTGCGGGTGACCGTCAGTTGTTTCGGGCCTACCTCAGTGCCGGACGGCACGGTGACGTCGACACTCGTGTCAGTCCAACCGGAAGTGGGCACAACGGTCCCGTCGAGTTTCACCTCGCCGCTACTGCCGAAGCCCGCACCCTTGAT
>JBDTTS010000090.1:0-8279 GCA_039930525.1 Actinomycetes bacterium
GAGACCCCGTACGTGTCGCTCACGATGCCGGTGACGTTGCTGGCTGCTGAGAAGGCGCCGATGCGAATCGGTCGATCCGCGTAGCAGGCGAGCTCGTTGGCTAGGGCGTCCTGGTCGATGTGGCCGTCGGCGTCCTCGGGAATGCGCACGACGTCGGCGATTGACTCGCGCCACGGAAGCTCGTTTGAGTGGTGTTCAAAGGGTCCGGTGAAAACGACAGGACGCTGGGCGTCCGGAATGTGTGCGTCCAGCCCGTACGCGTCTTCGAGGGCCGATGGAATCCGTAGGCCGAGAACGCCGATGAGACGGTCGACGGCGCCGGTGGCGCCGGCGCCACAGAAGATGACGCAGGTGTCGTCATCGCCGCTGATGGCTCGCTTGACGATCTCGCGGGCATCCTCGCGCAGGCGAGTGGTCTGACGCCCGGTGCCGCTCGACTCGGTGTGGGTGTTGGCGTAGCGGGGGAGCACCTGGTCGCGCAGGAAGTCCTCAATGAAGCCGAGCGCGCGCCCGCTTGCTGTGTAGTCGGCGTAAGTGACGCGACGTGACCCGTATGGGCCTGGCATGACGGTGTCGTCGCCGATCACGGCTTCGCGGATGCGCGCCAGCAAGGGAGGCTCGGGCAGTCCAGCCGTACGGGCGGGGATATGCATGGGCGCCTCCAGGGTCAAGACCCCCATGGTGTCACCTGGCAATGGCACCATAGAGACCGTGTCCATCGCCCCAGCAGAAGTCGAGCAACCCGAGACCGAGTCGGTCACCGCTCCCGACGTGCCGTGGGTCACAGTGGTCTGGAACGATCCGGTCAATCTCATGACTTATGTCGCGTTCGTCTTTCAGGAGTACTTTGGCTACACCCGTGAGAAGTCGCAGAAGCTCATGCTGGAAGTCCACGAAGAGGGGCGGTCGGCAGTGTCGAATGGCTCCCGCGAAGAGATGGAGCGCGACGTTGCGGCGATGCACGGCTACGGTTTGTGGGCCACCATGCAGCAGGACACATGAGACCCGAGTTTGAGGCAGCGGGCGAAGGCGGTGTTCGGGTTGACCTGCGCCATTGGCGGTGGCTCATCAATGTCTACCTCGACGACTTAATCGAGCTGCTCGGGCCGGTGCCAGAGGTGCCCGACCACCCACTCGACGCACTAGCCGCCGCGATCGACGCCGCACCTGAAACTCCGTCAGATCCGGTGCGCGCCCGGTTGCTGCCGGACGGCGTCCTGGATGACCCCGAGGCGGCGCTTGAGTTTCGCCGCTTTGCCCAGACCACGTTGCTGGCCCGCAAACACGCAGATGCCGCGGCTCTGCGTGAGGTCGCCGCTCAGCCGGGCGTCATCGATGCGGCGCGTGCTCGTTCGTTACTCGGCGCGCTCAACGACCTGCGGCTCATGCTCGGGGTCGAGCTCGGCGTCACAGACGACGGCCCACCAGAGGGTGCCGGTGACCTGCAGGCGTACCAGTCATACGGACTCTTCACATATCTTCAGGGCGAGCTCGTCGACGTGCTGGCAGGTGCGTGACCATGCTCGGGGTGGCCCCAGCGCTCCTGACCTGAGACCTCTAGCCTTGACCCGTGCTCACCATTGGCCAAGAACTCATCGACGCCATGGTGGCGCATGCCCGCGCTGACCATCCCGATGAGGCGTGTGGCGTCATCGCTGGGGCTGCTGGCGGTGACCGCCCCGAGCGGTTCATCCCCATGATCAACGCTGCGCGATCGCCTACCTTCTACGAGTTCGACTCGATGGATCTGCTGCGGCTCTACCGCGAGATGGACGCCCGCGACGAAGAGCCCGTTGTGGTCTACCACTCCCATACCGCTACCGAGGCCTATCCCTCGAGGACCGACATCAGCTACGCGTCCGAGCCCGACGCCCACTACGTTCTGGTGTCGACGCGCGAGCCCCATAACGAAGAGATCCGGTCATTTCGCATCGTGGACGGTGTCGTCAACGAGGAAGAAGTAAGTATCCTTCCGGCGTTGCACCACTGACCAGCCAAGATTCAGCACTGAAGGAGACCACCGTGGCCGTCGAGGTCAGTATCCCGACGATCCTGCGCACGTACACCGGCGGAGTCAAAACCGTCGAGGCGTCCGGCGCCACGCTGAAGGCCGTCATCGACGACCTCGAGGCGAATCACCGGGGGATCTCCGACCGGCTCCTCGACGACGTGGGGTTGCGGCGGTTCGTGAACGTGTACTTGAACGACGAGGACGTTCGCTTTCTCGCTGGCCTCGACACCGAGGTGTCTGACGGCGACTCGCTGACGATCCTGCCGGCCGTTGCCGGCGGGGCTCGCTGAGCCTCCGCTACTTCGCTGATGGCCCGCTACGCGTCGTTGGTCGAGTCGGTCGGTCACACCCCGCTCGTCGGGCTGCCGCGGCTCTCGCCGTCGCCTGATGTTCGACTGTGGGCCAAGCTCGAGGACCGCAACCCGACTGGATCGGTTAAAGACCGACCGGCCCTGGCGATGGTCGAGGCTGCTGAGGCTGACGGCACCCTGACTCCCGGGTGCACGATTCTTGAGCCGACGTCCGGGAACACGGGCATCTCGTTGGCCATGGCTGCGCGGCTGAAGGGCTACCGGCTGGTGTGCGTGATGCCAGAAAACACCTCGGCAGAGCGCACCCAGCTGTTGCAGATGTGGGGCGCCGAGGTGCGGTACTCGCCGGCCGCCGGTGGGTCGAACGAAGCCGTCCGGGTCGCGAAACAGATCGCGGCCGAGAACCCCGACTGGGTGATGCTGTATCAGTACGGCAACCCAGCGAATGTTGACGCGCACTACCGGGGAACCGGGCCCGAGATCCTGGCAGACCTTCCGACGATCACGCACTTCGTGGCAGGTCTGGGGACGACCGGAACGCTGATGGGGGCTGGCCGGTATCTGCGAGAACAGATGCCTGACATCTCGATCGTGGCCGCTGAGCCGCGGTACGGCGAGCTCGTCTACGGGCTGCGGAACCTCGACGAAGGGTTCGTGCCCGAGTTGTACGACGCGTCGGTTCTGACGACGCGCTATTCAGTGGGGCCGCGCGATGCAGTGCGCCGGACGCGAGAGCTCTTGGACCAAGAGGGAATCTTTGCCGGCATCTCGACCGGGGCCATCCTTCATGCGGCGCTTGCCATGGCGGCCAAGGCGATAAGGGCCGATGTGCCCGCAGACATCGCCTTCATTGTCTGCGACGGCGGCTGGAAGTACCTCTCAACCGGGGTCTACGACGCTTCCGACCTCGATGCGGCCGAGTCCTCGATCGAGGGCCAACTCTGGGCTTGACCAAGTAAAGTGCTGACATGTCATCGCGGCGGTGCTTCGTTGCCGTCGTCACCTTGTTCGCGCTCTGCGTCCCGACGGTGGCGTTCGCTGGCACAGCGTCCCTTGATCCCACTTTCTCCGTTGATGGAAAGCTGCGTCTTGATGACGTGGGACCGCGCGGTTCGGACTGGACCGGGGCATTGGAGGTCGTCGGTGGCAACACCTACGTGCTTGGCACATTGAAGCGAGCCGACGGCGCGACCGGCTGGTATCTCGCTCGGTTCCTCCCAGATGGCCAACTGGACCCCACGTATGGCGACGCTGGCGTCGCCGTTCCGCCGCTCTACGGGATGGGCGGGTTGACGCGGTACAGCCTCGATCTGTTTGTTAGCGCCGATGGCTCGGCGGTCGTGTCCTATCAGAACTTCAACGACCTGGTTGTCACGCGTTGGACGCCGAGCGGGCGGCTGGATAGGCGTTTCTCTGGCGATGGCATCCGATACCTCGCAGTCACGTCCAACCATCACTTCTCGTTGTCGACCAACGTCACCGTTGACAGCGAGAACCGCGTCGTTGTGGCCGGAACCCGAACTTTCGTGCGTTCGTACGGCTACGGCAGTGAAACGGTGCTCTATCGCCTGCTCGCTGCCGGACAGCGCGACGCCCGCTTCTCGCGCGACGGCAAGCGCGTGCTCGATGATTTTCGCCGTAGCCGCCCGACCGGTCTGGCAACTGATGCCGCCGGACGCGTCCTGCTGGTCGGCTATCACGCGAGCCCTACAAGGGCGCAAGTCGGTGGTGGGTACTTCTACCGGTTTACTCAGCGTGGCGCCCTCGACGACTCGTTCTCTCAAGATGGATTCCTCGCCCCGGTTTACCAGGGGGCGGCGGTCTATCCCCTCGATGTCGAGTGGGGTGCAGATGGCACTATCACCGCACCGATCGGCATTGCTGGCGGGGCGGTGGGCGGAATCCGCCTTGGTGACGAAGGGGTGCGCGACAAGACCTACGGCGACAGCGGCGTCGCGGCCGTCCTGTCAGTCAGCGAAAACACCCTCGTTGCTGTCGACAGCGGACGAGTCGTCGTGACCACTCAGCGATTCGGGCACAGCTACATGCACGTGGTCACCGTGAACCGAGCTGGATCGGTGATTAAACGGTTTGGCGGCAACCTCTTTCCGAGAGCCAATGACGGCTACGCCCTGGACGCCCTCGCCGTTGAGGGCGATCGGCTCATGGTGGCTGCCCGCTGGAATGACGACGCGTACCTGGCCCGCGTCAGCGTGAGCGCGTCCTAGCGTCGAGTCCACCAGTACGCTGGCCTAATGGCAGACGCACCGATCGGAATCTTCGACTCTGGGGTCGGTGGGCTCACGGTGGCGCGGTCAGTTCTTGACCTGCTGCCGCATGAACCGTTGCTGTACGTGGGTGACACGGCGCGCGGCCCCTTCGGACCGCGGCCGATCGCTGAGGTACGTGCGTTCGCGCTGGACGTCATGGATCACCTCGTCGAGCAGGGCGTCAAGATGCTGGTGATCGCTTGTAATAGCGCAAGTGCTGCGGTGCTTCGCGATGCGCGCGAGCGCTATAGCGTGCCGGTGGTCGAGGTGGTGCATCCGGCGGTGCGCCGCGCCGTTCACGCGACGCGCAACGGTCATGTCGGCGTGATCGGCACCGAGGCCACCGTGACCTCTGGTGCCTACCTCGATGCATTCGCCGCCGCACCGCGCATCGAGGTGACGCAGCGGGCGTGCCCTCAGTTCGTCGATTACGTCGAGCAAGGCCTGACGGGTGGACCGGCTGTCCTCGAAACCGCCCACGGCTATCTTGATCCGCTTCGTGACGCGGGCGTCGACACGTTGGTTTTGGGGTGCACGCACTACCCGCTGCTCGCTGGGGTCATCTCGTACGTCATGGGCTACGAGGTCACTCTCGTGTCCAGTGCAGACGAGACGGCTCGCGACGTCTACCGGGTGCTGTCCGAGCGTCACCTGTTGCGCGATGAGACCTTGCCGATGCCGGTGCACCGATTCCTGGCGACGGGAGACCCCGCTCCATTCGGTGAGCTCGCATCGCGTTTCCTCGGGCCTGAGGTCGCGTCGGTCGAGGCCGCCGGTGCGTTCGCGTGAAGCTGACCGTCGTCGGCTGCTCAGGCAGCATGCCTGGGCCGGCAAGCACCGCGTCCTGCTACCTGCTCGAGCACGACGGGTTCCGAGTGGTCGTCGACCTCGGACACGGTTCGGTCGGTGCACTGCAACGACACATCGCGCTTACCGACATCGACGCCATCGTGTTCAGCCACCTGCACGCCGACCACTGCATCGACCTCACCGCCCTGTATGTGGCGCACCGGTACGGACCTGCTCCGTTTGCAGACCGGATCCCCGTCATTGGTCCCTCCGACACAGCCGAGCGCATGGCGTCCGCCTACGGCATGCGGTCGACCGAAGCGATGAGCGCCGCGTTCGAGTTCCGAGAGCTCTCGGTGGCGGCCGCACTCGGGCCCTTTCGTCTGCGTGCCGAGCGGGTGGCGCATCCGGTCGAGGCCTACGGCACGCGCTTTGAGGCCGACGGCGCGTCCATGGTCTACACCGGCGACACCGGCCCGTGCCGCGCACTGGACGACCTGGCCCGCGGTGCTGACCTGCTGCTGTCTGAGGCGTCGTTCCGGCACGGCGACGAGAACCCGGCTGATCTTCACCTCACCGGACGCCAGGCCGGCGAAGTGGCGCATGGCGCGGGGGTCGGCCGGCTGGTGATCACGCACGTCCCGCCCTGGCACGACCCGGAAGTGGCCAAAGCGGAAGCGACCGCTGTCTTCGCCGGACCGATCGACGTTGCTACCCCCGGCGCGGTGTACTCCGTCGCTGGGTAGCCTTCGGCGCATGACGCGTGTCGACGGCCGAGCGGCCGACCAACTTCGTCCAGTCACCTTCGCCCGTGAATGGAGCGAGCACCCCGAAGGCTCGGTCCTCGTTGAGTTCGGACGCACCCGGGTGCTGTGCACGGCGTCCCTCACTGAGGGTGTGCCGCGCTGGCGCAAGGGGAGTGGGCTCGGCTGGGTCACGGCCGAGTACTCGATGCTTCCACGATCAACGCACACACGCAGCGACCGAGAGTCGGTGCGCGGCAAGATCGGCGGACGGACACACGAGATCTCGCGTCTCATCGGACGCGCACTGCGCGGTGTGGTCGACCTGTCGGCGTTGGGTGAGAACTCCGTCGTGCTCGACTGCGACGTCTTGCAGGCAGACGGCGGAACGCGTACCGCCGCGATCACCGGGGCATATGTGGCCCTGGCTGATGCGATCGGCTGGGCTGAGCAGCAAGGGTTCGTGAAGTCGGGCGCTCAGCCCTTCACGTCCTCGGTCGCCGCGGTCTCGGTCGGTGTCGTGGGCGGCAAGCCCTTGTTGGACCTCTGCTACGACGAGGACGTCACCGCCGAGACCGACATGAACGTCGTCATGACCGGCGACGGCCGGTTCATCGAGGTGCAAGGCACCGCCGAGGGCGTGCCCTTCGATCGTTCCGAGCTTGACGACCTGCTCGACCTGGCGTCGGCCGGCTGTACCGAGCTGACCCGCCTGCAGCACGAGGCACTCGGCCGGTGAGCCGTCGCCTCGTTCTGGCCACCCGCAATGAGCACAAGGTGGTCGAGGTTCGCCGCATCCTCGCTGAGGCTGAGCTCGACGTCGACCTGCTCGGCCTCGATGTCTTTCCGGGCGCACCCGACGTTGCCGAGACCGGGCTCACCTTCGAAGAGAACGCGCTGTTGAAGGCTCGTGCCGTCTCGACGGCGACGGGGCTGCCGGCGATCGCCGACGACTCCGGTCTGGCCGTCGATGTCTTGGGTGGCATGCCGGGGATTTTCTCGGCCCGTTGGGCCGGACGCCACGGCGATGACGCGGCGAATCTTGCCTTGCTGTTGGCACAGTTGTCTGACGTCGAGGAGTTGAACCGTGGTGCGGCGTTCGTCTGCGCCGCTGCATTGGCGCTGCCGGATGGGACTGAGAACGTCGTCCGCGGTGAGCTGCGCGGCCGTATCGTCACGGCGTCCAAGGGTACGAACGGCTTCGGCTACGACCCGGTCTTCGTCCCCGAGGGCGAGACTCGCACTACGGCAGAAATGCAGCCAGCCGAGAAAGACGCCATCAGCCACCGAGGCGTCGCCTTCCGTGCCCTGGCTGCGAAGATGCGCGTTGTGTCGCCCGGGGCACACCCGTAGTCAGAGTGCGGAAGGGGGGACTTGAACCCCCACGCCCGAAGGCACAGGATCCTAAATCCTGCGCGTCTGCCAATTCCGCCACTTCCGCGTGACGCCCGAAGTCTAAGGGGGCGTTCTGCACAGCATGAGTGCGGAGGTTGTTGCGCCAATGCGGGTGAATGCGTCGTTCTTGGGGATTGTGGGTGGGGCTAGGGGAGGGGGATCGCTAGTTCGCGGGCAAGCTTGGCGACGTGTCCCTTGGCTTTCACCGCGTACTGGGCTTGCTCGATGACGCCGTCCTCGTTAATCACGAAGGTTGAGCGGATGACCCCGACCACTGTCTTGCCGTAGAGCTTCTTCTCGCCGAAGGCGCCGTACGCGGTCATGGTCTCTCTGCTGGGGTCAGAGAGCAACGTGAAGTTGAACGCTCCCTGGGTGCGGAACGTCGCAAGCTTCTCGGGCTTATCTGGCGAGATACCGAGAACCGTGTAGCCGGCTGACGTGAAGTCGGTCATGGCAGCGGTGAAGTCGCACGCCTGAGTCGTGCATCCGGGCGTCATCGCCGCCGGGTAGAAGTAGACGATGACCTTGCGTCCACGCAGGTCACCAAGACTCACGGTCGCGCCGGCGTCGTCGTCCAGCGTGAAGTCGGGGGCGGCGTCTCCGACAGCGAGTCGGGGCGTCTCAGGCATCAAGTACTCCTGGTAGGCGCGGGGATGGCCTCGGCGGCGTCCTCGTGGTGATCGTCTAGGCCCGCGGTGCGAGCCAGGGACCGCCAACCTTGCCATGCGAGGGCGACACAGAAGACTGCGGCCCCCGTGAG
>JBDTTS010000091.1:0-8232 GCA_039930525.1 Actinomycetes bacterium
AGGAAGTCTACAACCAGATCCAGGTGATCCGTGCCCAGATGACTGATGGCGGCAACGAAATGTTGCTCTCCAGCCTGCGCGACCTTGAAGAGATGGTTGTGCAGAAGATGGGGAACGACAATCAGGTGCAGTCGATGCCCGAAGTGCCCGAGGGCTTCAAAGATCGGGTGGCTGAGGCATGCGCGCAAGAGGTGGCAGCGGATCGCGCGATCGAGGTGAAGAACCTGCCTCGCGATGAGGCGTTCGCGATCCCAGACATCATCCGCACGGCGACGAACCTGTTGCCGCCAGAACTTGAGATCGTGCGCATCGTCGACATCGTGGGGCTTGACACCCAGGCCGACGGCGGGACGCACGTGGCGTCGACGCGTCAGATCGGGGGCATCGAGGTGGTCAAGGTTGAGAACAAGGGCAAGGGCTTCCGCCGGATCCGCGTCCGCCTGACCGACGGCTGATGGGCGCGAACGCCGGGTGCGTTGAGGGTGGGAATTAGCCGATGTTCCGGATGGTCACCTTGGCCAAACGAACACCGTTCTTGGTCTCGGGTTGGAAACTCTTTGCCTGGTTGTAGATGTTGACCAGGTAGCGCCCCCGCAGGACGGACACGTGGAACTCGCGGGACTTGCGGTGGCCACTGCCAGTCTCCACCTTCTCGAGGCTCCGGTAGGCGACGCTGCCCTGCCCCACTGCGGGCACGTGCTGACGCCAGAGACGCGCGATCGTGCCATCGGCCGACTGCCGCCCCATGCACTTTCGGGCGAACCTTTTTTGCAACGAGAACGCACTCTGCGCTTGCGCCCTGGTGTGGAACTTGAAGGCGAAGACAGCGGGATCTTCTAGGCCCCTGAAGTAGGGGTTCGCGCCGTTCTTGAGGGCGTAGAACGACCAGCGCCCGTCGGCTGCCTTAAAAGCAGAAGTCCAGTCCCAGCACGAGAATTTGTCGCCCTGGCCTTTGTACTTGCCAACGAACCGCTTGCCGTCTGCCAGGAAGGGGTACACCCCGGTCATCTGATCGACGGTCGGCAGATAGCTTGCGTAGACACGGTCTCTCGGTTCCACAGCGGCGTTGGCTGTCGGGGCGAGCGCCAGCCCTCCGACGGTGAGCGACAGAAGAACCGCAAGGATTCTGGCCGGTACAGCCGCCCGCTGGAGGTTGGTTCGCGTGTCACCTGTGTTCATGTGCTGCCCACTCCCGTCGGCCGATTCTCCGGATATCGCGTTTTTGCCACTCGTGGAGACCGTACCCATGCAAGATGGCGCCAAACATTGCCCGGGCGAGTCCCGGCAGACCTGACCCGTCAACACGTGGCGTGCATGCCGTCCCCGGTGGACCACCACTGCAGGTGGACGCCGTACCAGCGGTCGGTCTCGCCATGCGAGCGCAGACCGAGGCGACGCATGACGTCGAACGACGCGTCATTGCCGGCGTAGCCCACCGCGTTGACCACGCCCACGCCCAGTGTCTCGGTGGCGTGGTGCAGCAACCGCAGGCCGGCCTCGGTGGCGTAGCCCTTGCCCCAGGCGTCTGGATGCAGATGCCAGCCGATCTCGACATCGTCGGTCGGTGTGCCTTCGGCGTCTGGAAGGTGCACGAGCAACGCAGAGCCGACCGGCGTCTCGGCTCCGTGTGGGACCACGGCCCAGATGCCGAACCCGGGAAGGTCCTCGCGCCCGCCTGACTGCCAACGCAGCAGCCGTTCGCGGGCGGACTGCTCGTCGGTCCACGGCGCCGGGTGGGCGCCGAGCCAGCGGGCGACCTCGTCCCGGCGGTAGATGTCGAACGCCGCTGACACATCGCTGGGATCGTCGGGATCCCAGGGGCGCAGCGTCAGGCGCTCGGTGATCAAGATCGGCAGAGGCATCACCCCAGGGTGCCTCACGGGTGTCGGTTCGCCCCGTTTGGGGGAATGCGGCAGGATCAGAGCGGGTTCTTTGCCTGGGGGTGCCATCGCTCGGTGGCGCTCGCGGCCGAAATCAGCCAGAGACATTGACGAAGGGACGCCACCGTGAGCATGCTCCGGCGAGTGGCCCCGTCTCGGGTGGCGATGCTCTCGGTGCACACCTCGCCGCTCGATCAGCCGGGCACCGGCGACGCTGGCGGAATGAACGTCTACATCGTCGAAACCGCGCGCCGGCTCGCCGAGCTCGGCGTCGAGGTCGAGGTCTTCACCCGGGCGACGTCCGGATCACTGCCCGCCACCGTCGAGCTGGCGCCAGGCGTCCTGGTTCGACACATCACGGCCGGCCCGTTCGAGCCGATGGCCAAAGAAGACCTGCCAGCCCTGCTGTGCCCGTTCGCCTCCGGCGTTCTGCGCGTCGAGGCTCAACACGAGCCTGGGTACTTTGACCTCGTTCATTCGCACTACTGGCTTTCGGGGCAAGTCGGAAGCCTGGCGCAGGACCGCTGGCAGGTCCCGCTCGTTCACTCGATGCACACGATGGCCAAGGTCAAGAACTCCCAACTGGCCGAGGGTGATGTGCCAGAGCCTTCTGGACGCGTGATCGGTGAGACCTCGGTCGTTGCCGCGGCCGACCGGTTGATCGCGAACACCGCGGCCGAGGCGGCCCAGCTGGTCGACCTCTATGGCGCACATCCGTTGCAGATAGCGACTGTGCCACCGGGTGTCGACCTCAGTGTGTTCACCCCCGGTGACGGCCAAGACGCCAGACGCCGCCTGGGATTGTCGCCGTCCGCGCACGTCTTGCTGTTCGTCGGGCGCATCCAACCACTCAAGGCGCCTGATGTTCTGCTGCGCGCTGCTGCCGAGTTGCTGACCGCGCGCCCCGAGCTGCGCGACGACCTGGTGGTCGCTGTTGTCGGTGGCCCGAGCGGATCAGGGCTCGCGCACCCGCACCATCTTGAAGCGCTGGCGCACGAGCTCGGTATCGCTGACGTCATGCGGTTCGCGCCGCCGGTCGCTCAACCCGACCTTGTCGACTGGTACCGCGCGGCCGATGTCACTGTCGTACCGTCCTACAACGAGTCGTTCGGGCTAGTCGCGATCGAGTCGCAAGCGGTGGGTACGCCCGTGGTGGCGGCGTCGGTCGGTGGGTTGCGTACTGCGGTGGCTGATGGTGTCTCTGGTGTGCTCATCGACGGCCACGACCCCCACGACTACGCGAGCGTTCTCGGCCAGCTCGTTGCCGATCCACGCCGCCGAGAGGTGTTGGCAGCGGGAGCGGTGACGCACGCGGCCGAGTTCGGTTGGGACGCCACGGCAAAGGCCACCCTCGCGGTCTACGAAGACGCGGTGGCTTCGCGCCACCTGCAGCGCGCGGCGTCCTGACGCGCAACAATGCCGCTGTGGACGCGGTCGCAACAGTTCGAGAAGCCCTTACCGAGCTAGACGTCGACTTTGAGCAGCCCAACGAGTCGACTTTGGTCGCGGTGCTCCCCGGCGAGCAAAAGCTGCGCACCACCGTTTCGCTGGTGGTGGGACGCCACACTCTGACAGCGAACGCGTTCGTGGCGCGGCGCCCCGATGAGAACAGCGATGGCGTCCACGAGTGGCTGCTCAAGCAGAACGCCAAGCACCCGGGGGTGGCGTTCGGCGTCGACCCGCTCGGCGATGTGTACGTGGTCTCGTCGCTGCCCCTTGCGGCAGTGACCGTAGATGCGGTCGATCAGCTGCTCGGCCGGATCCTGTCGGTGGCCGACAGCTCGTTCAACGTGCTGCTTGAGCTCGGGTTCGCCAGCAGCATCAGGCGCGAGTGGGCGTGGCGCGTCTCACGGGGCGAGCCACTCGACAACCTGAAGGCGTTCACTCACCTCGTCGACGAAACGGGCGATGCACCGCAAGACGCTCCCTAGTACGAGCAGCCCTTTCGGTCAGTCGCGCGCTGCGTACGACTCGGCGAACTCGCGGAAGGCCGCGAACGCGCGCGGTCCGTACACCGTGCCTGGCCCGCCCATCATCTGGATGCAGACGCCAAGCGCCTCAGCCACCTCAGCCTCTGATGCGCCTGCTCGGGCAGCTCCACGAGCATGCGAAGCCATACAGCCGTCGCAGTGTTCACTGGTCGCGATGGCGAGCGCAATGAGCTCTTTGGTCTTAACGTCGAGGGACCCTGGAGTGAAGGCGGCGCTGTGCAGCGCCTTGAAGCCTTCGTAGACGTCAGGGATCGCTTTGCGCAGCGCGAGCGCTGGATCGCGCAGCTCGGCCTGGACGTCCTTGCCGTATGAGTGGGTGTGGGTAGTTGAGTCGGTCATGCTGCCACCGTAACCCGAGGCCGGGGACGCATGAATGGACGTTGGTCCCGCCCGATAGTCTCGCGATATGTCGACGCTTGTGCTGCTGCGCCATGGTCAGAGTGAGTGGAACGCCAAGAACCTGTTCACCGGTTGGGTGGACGTGGGTCTCACCGACGTCGGTGTCGCTGAGGCCGAGCGCGGGGGTCACCTGCTTCGCGATGCCGGCGTCCTGCCGGACGTTCTGCACACCTCGGTGCAGCGGCGCGCGATCCGTACCGCCGACCTTGCGCTCGCCGCCTGTGACCGACAGTGGATCGCCGTTCGACGGTCATGGCGTCTCAACGAGCGTCACTACGGCGCGTTGCAGGGCAAGGACAAGAAGCAGACCCTCAGCGAGTTCGGTGAGGCACAGTTCATGCTCTGGCGTCGTTCGTACGACACGCCTCCGCCGCCGATCGACGACGACGACGAGTTCTCTCAGGTGGGAGACGCGCGCTATGCCGGCTTGCCACCCGAACTCGTGCCTCGGGCGGAGTGCCTCAAGGACGTCCTCGAACGGATGCTGCCCTACTGGTACGACGCGATCGTTCCCGACCTGCAGGCGGGGCACAACGTCCTGGTGACAGCACACGGCAACTCGCTGCGGGCGTTGGTCAAACACCTTGACGGCATTAGCGACGACTCGATCGCCGGCCTCAACATCCCCACCGGAATCCCGCTGCGATACGACCTCGACGCATCACTGCGCCCCACCAACCCCGGTGGCGAGTACCTCGACCCAGCAGCAGCGGCAGCCGCCATCAGCGCGGTAGCCAGCCAGGGCCACTGACTGCCCCGCCCGCCGAGTGTCCCCCAGGGTGACGAAATTCGTTGCCGAGTGTGCGGCTTCGTTCAACTAACTCGCTGGGCCGGCGGTCGCTCCACCGTCGACGACCAGCGGCGCCCCGGTCATGAACGACGACTCGTCGGACGCCAGGAAGAGCGCGGCGGCTGCCATCTCTTCGGGAGTCCCCATCCGGTTCATCGGGGCCATGGCTGCATAGGACGCCTCCAGCGCGATCGCGTCTTCACCGTCGACCTCGTCGAGCAGGGCGCGCGTCATGGGGGTGTCGATGACGCCGGGGCACAGGCAGTTGGCGCGGATTCCATGGGGAGCAAGGTCGAGGGCCAAGCCACGCGTCAGCTGCAGCACCGCGCCTTTGGTGGCGGAGTAGGCAGCTTCTTTGGGCCAGGCGATCATCGCGTTGATCGAGCCGACGGTCACGATCGCTGAACCTCGCGTCATGTGTCGAGCCGCTGCCCGGCAGACCCGGAACACGCCACCGACGTTGACGTCGAACAACAGGTCCCAGTCTTCATCAGTGGTCTCGGTGATGTCGGGGGTCGGCGACAGGTCGATGCCGGCATTGGCGACCAGCACGTCGATGCGCCCGAACCGGTCAGCGATGTCGGAGACGCATCGCTCAGTGGCCGCTCGGTCTCGGACGTCGAGCGCGACCGCGTGAGCCTCGGCTGCTCCAGATTCGCCGATCAGGGCGACGGTCTCGTCGACGTTGGCCTTCGTCCGGCTGGTGGCGACGACCACGGCTCCCTCGTGGGCGAACCGAGTGGCGACGGCGCGTCCGATACCCGTGCCGGCTCCCGTGATAAGGGCGACCTTGCCGTCGAGTCGACCGGTGCCACTGGGCATGGTGAGCCTCTTTCTAGTCGTGCTCCATGGTCTGCGGACGCATCCCGGTGGCCTGGTGAACGACCCGCCGCGCCACGGACACTGCGTGGTCGGCGAACCGCTCGTAGAAGCGGCTGATCAGTGTGGCGTCGATGGCGCTCTCGACGCCGTGGGCCCAGTCGGGAGAGAGGATCTTCATGAACATCTGCCGGTGCAGCTCGTCCATGCGGTCGTCTTCGACCTCAAGCCGGAGCGCGTGGGCGACGTCGACGGTCTTGATGATCTCGCCGGTTTCGTAGACCAGCCGGACGGCGAGGTCGCCCATCTCGCGGATCGTCTCGTGTAGCTCTTCTGGGACCGCGACGTCGGGGTAGCGACGCCGAGCGCTCTGCGCGATGTGCTCGGCGAGATCGCCCATGCGCTCGAGGGTGGTACTGATTCGCAGCGCGCCGACGAGGACGCGCAGCTCGCCGGCAACGGGTGCCTGAAGGGCTATGACGTCGAGCGTCAGCACCTCGAGGGCGTCGGCGCGTTCATCGATGTCGATGTCGCTGGCAATGACCGACTCAGCCGCCTGCAGGTCGGCATCGAGGAGCGCTCGGGTAGAGCGGCCCATGGCGTCGCCCACCATTTGCGTCATCTCGACGAGGCGTTCACTGATCTCAGCCAGCTGTTCGTGATACTGCTCGCGCATGGCCCACAGCGTAGGGGGTCGAAGGTAAACGCCGGATGAGCCCCGGTGAACCGCTGCCGCCATGCAGGTGAACATCTCTCAAACGGTGACCCGATTCGGTCCCATGCAGGCAAAGAACTCCAGGACGCGCCCTACTGTTGGGGTGTGTCCGAGACCTCGCCGTCGTCATTTGACGCCGGTTCTCCCGCCTTGCCCGCTGGAGCCGAAGCGGTGCTGTCCGCGCTTCGCTCAGCGTGGGTGGTGCTCGACGGCCGCGACCGCGTCGTGCGCTCGAGCCCGTCAGCGCTGCCGTACGGGCTCATCCGTGGCAGCCGACTACGCGTCGACACGTTGGTCTTGTTGGCTCGACAGGTGCGTCGCGACGGAGAGGTCCGCGAGCTCGAGGTGGAGGTGCCTCGCGGGCACCGAGGTACCGAGCTGCTCGTTCTCGACGTCCGCCTGGCACCACTCGGCGACCACGTGCTGTTGCTCGCCGAGGACCAGACGGCGGTGCGCCGACTCGACGCAGTACGCCGGGACTTCGTGGCGAACGTGAGCCACGAGCTCAAGACTCCCGTCGGTGCGCTGTCGTTGCTGTCTGAGGCGGTGTCGGGATCGGCAGACGACCCACAGGCCGTGCGGCGGTTCGCTCACCGAATGCAGCACGAGTCGAACCGGCTCACGATGATGGTGCAAGACCTGATCTCACTTTCACGGCTGCAGAGCAACGACCCGCTGCGCGAAGCGCGAATCATCAACGTGGACGACGTCGTGGCTGAAGCGATCGACTCCACGCACTTCGAGGCGGAAGCACGCGAGATCCGCCTTGAAGTACGGGGTAGACACGGCTTGTCGGTACTCGGTGATGAGGACCAGCTGGCCGCCGCGCTGCGAAATCTTTTGGCGAACGCCATCAACTACAGCCCTGACCACACCAGGATCACGGTCGGCGTCCACTTGTCAGAGGATGTCGTTGAGGTCAGCGTCGCCGACCAGGGGATCGGTATTCCTGAACGCGACCTCGAGCGAATCTTCGAGCGCTTCTACCGCGTCGATCCGGCACGATCTCGCATGACCGGCGGAACCGGTCTTGGGCTGTCGATCGTGAAGCACGTTGCGGCCAACCACGGTGGCGAAGTTGGCGTCTGGAGTTCAGAGGGCACTGGTTCGACCTTCACCCTCCGGTTGCCCGCGCACCGCGCAGACCGGCGCGTCCTGGCCGCGCCGACCACCGCGCCAGACATCACTGCCGACGAGGAGATCTTGTGACACGAGTGCTGGTCGTTGAGGACGAAGAGTCTTTCAGCGATGCCTTGTCGTACATGTTGCGGAAAGAGGGGTACGACGTCTCGGTCGCCAGCAACGGCCATGACGCCATCGACGACTTCGACCGCAATGGCGCCGACCTTGTGCTGCTGGATCTGATGTTGCCGGGACTTTCCGGCACTGAGGTGTGCCGCATAATCCGACAGAAGTCGAATGTGCCCGTCATCATGTTGACGGCTAAGGACAGCGAGATTGACAAGGTCGTCGGGCTCGAGCTCGGCGCCGACGACTACGTCACCAAGCCGTTCTCATCGCGTGAGCTGGTGGCCCGGATTCGGGCGGTGTTGCGCCGCGGGAGCGAAGCCGAGGAGCTGCTTCCGCCGGTGCTCGAAGGCGGCCCAGTGCGCATGGACATTGAGCGACATGTCGTGA
>JBDTTS010000092.1:0-8145 GCA_039930525.1 Actinomycetes bacterium
CCAACACTCCGTTGCCGCGACCAGAGGTCTCAAGCTCGTCGAGAGTGACATCGGCAACCGGCAACGCCTCGGTCATGCCGTACGGCGTGTGCGCCTCACATCCGCCGAGAACCTCAGATGCCCCGCGCAAGGTGTCACGGGAAACGGGCGCGCCGGCCGAGAGCAGCAACCGCACTCGTTCGCACCGCTCGCGCTGTGCGCTGTCGAGCTTGGACGCGGTGCGCACAATGTTTCGGAGCGCCGCGGGGGCGGCAAACACGAGGGTCGCGTCGATGGCGGCGACCGCGTCAGCCAGTGCTCGCGAGGTGAGTGTGCCGGGCTTGGTGACATCCATGTCGGGTACTGCGGACGTGATACCGAGGGCGGGGCCGAAGAGGGCGAACGGAGCGAAGGCAGCAACCAGGCGGTCGTCGGTCCTGATACCGAAGGTGTCGCGCACAATGTCGCGCTGTGCCTCGAGTTGCGCGTGCCGGTACACGACACCCTTGGCCGGTCCAGTAGCCCCAGAGGTGAAGAGCACCGCGGCCTCGGCGGTGAGTGCTGGGCTGGTGGAGGTCGGCAGCTGCCGACCGATCTGAGCGAGGTCGACGACGGTGTAGTCGACGCCCAGCGCCCGACGCAGCCCCGGCGCGAAGCCACCGACCGAGATGTAGGTGCCCGGCAGCCCCATGCCTTTGGCGGCGCTCAGACCCCGTGCAACACCGATCACATGCTGCACGTTCGCCCCGCGTAGCGCCCTACGCAAGCCGGGCAGGCCCAGGCCGGCATCGGCGATGACGGGAACGGCGCCGGCCCGCCAGGTTGCGTAGAGAACTGCCGTCAGATCGGCTCCTGGCGGAACCAGCAGAGCGACGCGTTCTTCAGGCAGCACCCCGACTGCAGTGAGCCCGGCTGACACATCTCTGACGGTGGACGCCAACTGCTTCCAGGTGATGGCGCGCGCTGGCCCGCGGCGCCCCATTTCTACGACGGCCACACCGCCGTCGTCGAAACGCTCCTCGAGCGCTGACCACAGTGTGCGCCGTTCGGTGGAGTTCGTCGACAGCAGCGTTGGTGCACCGCGCAGGTCGCGCGTGCGGCCGGCCGCCAGGTCGTCGGCGAAGCCTCGGACGGCTGCAGCGACTGGGGCGTCTTCGATGACCAGATGGCCGGCGCCTTCGAAGCGGTGCGTCTGTGCGTGCGGAAGCCGGCGCTGGAGGTCGCGCAGGTAGCGGTCAGCGAAGACCGGATCGCGCGGGCCCCACAGCAACAGCACCGGCACGTTCCGCAGCGCTTCTAGACCGTCGCCTACCTTGTCGAGAGTTGCCCTGCTGACGTGGTCGGCTTCGAATGGGATGTCGGCGACAAAGTCGGCGATGGCTTGGCGGCGTCCAGCTTCGAGGTAGGGCGCGCGGTAGGCGTCGGCGACGTCGCGTGGCAGAGCGGGGTGCGCCAGCCGCAGGGTTCCTTCAAGGAAAGCGCGCGTGCGCTGCGTCACCGTACGAAGCAGGCGTCCGGCCCTCGCTGCAGCAATCAATGGAGGGACGGCCGCGTCATCAGGCTGGCTCACTGCCGTGTTCAGCAGGACGACCCCGGCCACTAGGTCGGTATGACGTTCGGCCCACCCCAGTGAGATCGGGCCACCCCAGTCGTGCGCCACGACGAGCACTGGCCCCTGGACGTTGAGCTCGTGGGTGAGGGCGCCCAGTGCGTCGATCCGGTCGGCCAGCAGGTGAGAGCGCTCGCTGCGTTCGGAAAATCCCATTCCGAGCTGGTCGGGGGCGATCACTCGCCACGTGTCGCCCAGCTCGGCCACGACCGATCGAAAGGTGTACGACCACGTGGGATTGCCGTGGACGCACAACACTGTGCCGACGGGTTCTTCGGGCGAACTATCGAGCACGTGCCAATCACTGGAGGTGCCGGATGCGTCAGGTACCGAGACGATTCGCGACCACTCCGGACGCAGCCCAGGTAGGTCAGCGGGTGGAAGCGATGCTGGTGTCACCAGAGTATTTCGCAGAATGCGGTGTTGAGTCCGGAGCCGATGCCCATGCAGAGCACGCGCTCGCCGGGCATCAGGTTGTCGACCTCGTGCGCCAACGTGAACGGAACCGACGCGGGGCCGATGTTGCCGAAGAACGGGAACGACAGCGGTACCTTCTTCTGGTCAATGCCGAGTCGCTCGCACAACGCGCTGGTGTGGACCCGTGAGACCTGGTGAATGATAAATCGGTCGCACTCGGACCAGTCGAAGTCGCCGGTCTTCCAGGCCGCCTCAGCGAGATCGAGGCCGGCGTCCATCAGCCCGCGGGCGTCGGTGTGCATCTGTTCCATGTCGCCCACACAGAGGGCGTGGTGCTCGGTGCCGGCGCGGGACACACCGCCGATGACGCGGTGCCCCTCACTGTGTTGGTCGGAGCGTCCTAGGACCATGGCTGCTGCGCCGGAGCCTAGGGTTAGCGTGGCGAACTCGCTGAAGAAGTCGCCGGTGGTCGATTCCGAGTCGCAGAGCCGGCGGATGGTGTTCTCTTGCACCTTCTGCGCGTCTTCGCCGTTGACGATGAGGGCGTAGTCGATGTGTCCGGCGTCGATCATGGTGGCTGCAACGTGGATGCCGTTGACGAAACCAAGGCACGCGTTGGCCAGATCAAAGTTCATAGCCGATGGCGGAAGGCCCAGTTTGTGGTGGATACCAACGGCCGTCGAGGGTTCGAGATAGGCACGTGAGACCGATGAGTTGATCATCAACCCGATCTTCGACGGATCGATGCCGGCCTGGGCCAGGGCCTTGGCTCCGGCCATGGCAGCCCCATCGGCGAAGTTCATGCCTTCTGACCACCAGCGACGCTCGTGGATGCCTGCCAGGCCCTCAAGCAAGCCAGGGCGCGCCCCGAGGCGTTCGTAGGCGGGTGCCAACTGCTCGTCGAGCTCGGTCGAGGTGACCACGACTGGTGCTTCGATGGCCACGATCGAGAGCACAGACGTGTCGGAGTGGCGGAAGGTGGAGTTGCCGTCCATTAATTCCTCTCTGGGTGACCGCGAAAGTGTCGCACGCGGGGCCGAGAAGCTCCGAATTAGCACGGGAGCGACCCCCCTGTCAGAGGTCGATCACAGCTCCGGCACCGTGGCGTCGGGGGTCTCCGGAGGCTTCGAGGCGCCCATCGGGGTGGAGCCGAACGGCGTTGACGCCGCCGAAGTACATGCTTTGTCGACTCCAGCGATTGACAGGGCCGGCTGCGGCCAGCTCGACCTCGATCTCGGGTGAGACGTCGTGCTCGAGCTGACTGGTTGTCCCATCGAAATGTACGCGGGGCGCTGCGACTGCCTGAGCCAGCGGACGTCCCGCCACCAGGTGAGTCACTGCCTGCAGCAGGGCGCTGCGAATGCGCTCGCTGCCGCCAGACCCGATCGCCACCGTGGAGCCGTCAGGCAGCTCGAGCAGGCTCGGGGCCATCATCGACGCCACCCGGGTGCCGGGGTGTGCGTCATGAAAGCCATCCGGGTGCAGGTCTGACTCGCCCATCATGTTGTTGAGCTGCACCCCGGTCCCTGGAACGAGAACACCCGAGCACGAGCCGTTCGATGTCGTCATTGACGCGACCATGCCGTCCGAGTCGATCACGCTGACGTGGGTGGTGCCCTTGACGGAAGCGACGGAGGTAGCGGTCGTTGCCTTCTGCGCCAAGGTGGCGTCGTGCAGCGCCTTGACGACGGCGCTCGCCGAGGGGGATCCGACGTCGCTGTCGCCTCCGTTGTTAAGTCGAGTCAGCGCCGAACAGACGATCGACCCGCCGAAGGATGGAGGCGGGTTCGTGGTCAGCCGCGCACCGCGGTAGCTGACGACGTGGGGTAGCCGATCGATAACTTCGTACTGGCGCAGGTCGTCGTGGGTCAGCAGCCCACCGTGCGTGCGCATGTTGGCGACTGCGCCGCTCACCGCCGCCAGGTCGGTCCATCCGAGCGGGTTGACGGCGCCGAGCAGGTCGAGGAAGTCGGCGTATGCGGGGTTTGCGAAGACTTCGCCAGCCGCGGGTGGAACCCCGTGTGAGAGATAGAGGTCAGCGGCCTCCGGGGTCAGCCCCAGAATCGTTTGCAGAAGTGCTAAAACCTCGGCTTGGGTAGGGCTCAGGACGGCCCCACGTCTTGCGCGTTCGGTAGCTGGAGCCACAACGTCGGCGAGCGGCAGGCGTCCGAGCCGTTGGTGGGCGGTGAGGTAGCCGTTCAAGACGCCCGGGACGGCTACTGAGCCGTAGCCGGCGTGAAAGACCTGTTCGGCGTCCGAGAACACCACCGTCACCGGGGTGAAGTGCGGCGCCAGTTCAGTGGCAGGTAGTCCGTGACCTGGGGCGTCCACGAAGAAGTCCAACAGCCGGGGCGATTCGCCGGGCTTACGAGAGAGCAGAAATCCGCCGCCGCCGAGGCTGGTCAGACCCGGTTCCGCCACCGCCGCGGTGAATCCCGCCCCAAGTGCGGCGTCGACGGCGTTTCCGCCGGCTCGCAGCACGGCAACTGCCGCTTCGACGGTCTGCCGGTCACCCGCGGCAACGGCCGCCTGCCCACCCATGGTGGGGAGCGTAACCACCGACTTCGCACGTTACACATCCTCACCCATTCGGCCCACCGTTGGTTGACTAGCCCAGTCAGATCAAGAACGCGGCAGTTGCTGCCGAAACCAAAGATGTCTCGGCTGGGCTCTGTGCTGAGGCGCCCTTGGGGTGCCTCAGGTTGCGAGTACCAGTAGTGACCTCGGGGGCGTTTCGATACTCAGAAGGGCGAAATGGACAACCCGCAGCAGTTGGCACGCACCGGGGCCTTGGCGGCATGGGTCAATGCCGGCCTCGGTCTCGTGCTCACTGTGCTGATCCAGGTCGCTGACGAGAGCGTGCCCGTAGCGCTGATTCCGGCGCTGATCTGGTGCACGCTGGGGGTGGCGTTCGCCGCCTTTCTCACGGTCCTTGCCCGCCGGGCCGCTGCACTAGGGCTGGAACAGGGCAACCGCCAGTTGGCCCACGCGCTGATCACGATCGAAATGGTGTGGGTGGCCGGGCTGGTTGCCTTGACCGGCGGCCTGCGGAGCCCGGTGTGGGTTCTCTTCGTGACAGTGGCCGTCTTCGTTGCCGACGTTGTCGAGCGCAAAGGGCTCGCCACGTTCACGCTGCTGGCGCTCGCCATGCTCTTCGCAGCCTCTTTGGCGTCCGGCACCTTGAGTCTTGAGGTGCTGCCTTGGCTGGTCGCAGCCGCCGCGATCATCCCCCTTACCGTCGGATTCGACGAGATGTTGAAGTCGGGGATTCACGACACCCACAACACCCGACTCCGACGCCGCGTTGAAGAGCTGTCGCTATCCCTTGGGCAAGCCGCAGAAGGCGACCTCGCCGTCTCTATTCCGACGCCCGCGGGTGACGACGCCGCCCTGCGATCGTTGGCTATCAACATCGACGAGACGTTGGTATCGCTGCGCATGCTCGTCGACCGTGTGCGCGACGGTGGGGAACGGATCGCCGTGAGCGCCCAAGACCTCTACTCGGCCGCCGAGACCCAGGCGTCCGCATCTTCTAAGCAGTCTGGGGCGGTCACTGAGTCGACCGTCACCCTCCAGCAGCTCGCCGACATGGCCAAGACGATTGCGTCGTCGAGTTCGGACGTGGTGGAACAGGCGGCGCTGACCTATCGATTCGCCGAGGAGGGCCAAGAGGCGGTGACCAATGCAGTCGACGCCATCGACGCCATCGCTCACCGATCGCGTCTCGTGGCCGAGCGCACCGCGGCCCTGGCCGACAAGTCAGGCGAGATAGGTCGAATCCTTGATGTGATCGACGATCTCGCCAAGCAAACCAACCTCCTTGCACTTAACGCTGCTATCGAGGCGGCTCGGGCGGGCGAACACGGCAGAGGATTTGCCGTCGTTGCCGCCGAGGTCCGAAAGCTCGCTGAGCGCGCCCAGTCGTCCACCAAGCAGATCCAGACGATCGTGACTGAGATCCAGGCAGAGATGCGGGCGACGACGGCTGCGACTGCCGAGGGCGCCGAAGAGGTGCTTAACGGAGTGGCCCTTGCTCGGGACGTCGTCACCGTGCTCGAGCGCATATCTGAAGTCGCCGACGAGACGACAACGGCCGCCCGTGAGATCTCTAACGCGAGTGCTCAACAGCAAACGGCGTCGGCCGAGGTGGCGTCCGCCATGAACGATGTGGTCGGCGTCTCAGAACAGACCGCGACTGGCTCTCGCGAGGCCGCGCACGCAGCTGCCTCGCTGACGTCCCTGGCGAACGATCTTCGCGAGTCGATCTCGCGCTTCCGCATCTAGACGGGCAGAACACCGCGTGAACTAGAGGTGCACGCCTACCCCCGGCCCGTAGCTGACTTCCACCCCGACCCGCCGGTAACGATCTTGGTCAAAGCCCTCGCACTCTGGGCGCTTCCTTCCTAGGCTCGTCGTGTGACGGAGCGTCCCCTCGCCCCAAGCGTCCAGGCCGCACGCGCTGCGTACCGGGCGTCTGTCGAGCGACTGCAGACACAATTTGCGACTCTCCCCGCTGATGCACCTGTTCGGCTGGCCAAGAGCACGTCAAACCTGTTTCGTATGCGCGACCCAAGCAGCAGCGCTGGGCTGAACGTCTCAGCGATCTCCGGCGTCCTCGAGGTCGACCCGATCGCACGCACCGCTGACGTACTGGGGATGACCACCTACGAGGACCTGGTCGATGCCACCCTGCGATTCGGCTTGATGCCGATGGTCGTTCCCGAGCTCAAAACGATCACTTTGGGCGGTGCGGTGACGGGGCTGGGCATCGAGTCGACCTCGTTCCGGAACGGGTGCCCCCACGAATCGGTTCTCGACTTCGACGTGCTGACCGGCGATGGTCGTGTCATCACGGTGGACCGCGATGGTCCTCACGCTGACTTGTTCACCGGTTTCCCGAACTCATACGGCACCCTTGGGTACGCGCTTCGCCTGCGGATAGAGCTCGAGCCCGTCAAACCGTTCGTGGCGCTCGAGCACTATCCGCATCACACGAACGCAGAGGTCGCTGCCACTATCGACGAGATCGCAAGGACTGGCGAGCACCGAGGACGCCGCGTCGACTTCCTCGACGGCGTTGTCTTTGCAAGGGATCGCCTCATCGTCACGGTCGGGCGGTTCGTGGACCAGGCTCCCTACCTCTCCGACTACACACGTTCGAAGGTCTATTACCGGTCTCTCGAACAACGCAGCAGCGACTACCTCACGACGCGCGACTACATCTGGCGTTGGGACACCGACTGGTTTTGGTGCTCAGGTGCCTTGGGTGTCCAGCAGCCTCTGGTGCGGCGCCTGCTGCCCAGGCGCCTGCTGCGCAGCGACGTGTACTGGAAGGTCGTCGGGTTCGAACGACGTCACGGATGGAAGAGCGCGCTTGATGCCAAGCGCGGCAGTGCGCCACGCGAGCCGGTGATCCAAGACGTTGAGGTGCCGCTTGCGCGACTCGATGAGTTCTTGAACTTTTTCCACGACGAGATCGGTATCGCGCCGGTCTGGCTCTGCCCTCTTCGGCAGCGCAACCCCGACGTCACCTGGGACCTCTACGCGCTCGATTCGAAGGCGACGTACATCAACCTAGGATTCTGGTCGTCGGTAGAACAGGTTCCTGGACAGCGCGAGGGTCATCACAACCGACGCATCGAAGAGGTCGTCGAAGAGTTGGGTGGGAGGAAGTCCCTGTACTCGTCGTCGTATTACGAGGAAGATCAGTTCTGGCGTACTTACAACGGGGAGCAGTACCAGTTGCTCAAGAAGGAGTACGACCCTGAAGGTCGGCTCCTTGATCTGTACGCGAAATGCGTTCAGGGACGCTGAAGGGAAACCATGACTGCGACGTCGATCGCGCGGGCATTCGGCAAGGTGATCGGTGAGCGCCAACAGTTGCGCATCACTGCCTACGACGGAAGCACCTTCGGTGACGTCGACGCCGAGGTTAGGCTCGTCATCCGGTCACCTGAGGCGGTCCAGTACCTTGCCACTGCACCAGGCGATCTGGGTCTGGCGCGGGCATTCGTCAGCGGGTCACTTGAGGTTGAAGGCTCTCTTCACGACGCTCTCACGGCACTTGTTATTGATAGCTCTCAAGATGCCTCTATGAGCGACAAGCTCGGCGTCCTGCGCGAGTTGGGCGGCTGGGTTTT
>JBDTTS010000093.1:0-8145 GCA_039930525.1 Actinomycetes bacterium
CCGTTGGTGGGCGCTGCCTGCGGCCATGGTGGTCGTGGGGATCGGCGTCTGGGTGACCGGTGGCGTCCTCACCAACAACGAGACGGTCGCCATGGGGCTAACCGGCCTCTGGCTTCTGCTAGCCGGGGCGGTCGCGGTGTTCATCGCCTGGCGGCGGCGGGCGCTTGCTGCGCCGGTGCTGATCGGGTACGCCATTGCCGCGGTCAGCATTGGTGGATTCCTCGGCTATACCAGCATGGTCGACCAAGTGGTCGACGAGGACGTCGTCGTGGCGACCCCTGACGGCGTCGACTCAGGCACCGGCGACGGTGCTGGAGCCAGCGGATCAGGGGAGTCCGGCGGTGCCAAGAACCAGCTGCTGGCTGGGGGGGCCTTCGTCGCCGACGCGCACCCCACCGAGGGCACCGCTTCGTTGATCGAGACTGCCGACGGCGTCGTCGTGACGCTCACCGACTTCGTGACCGACCCCGGCCCCGACTTAAAGGTGTACGTGGTTCCGAAGGGCGCCGACGTCGAGGACGGAGTGAACCTCGGCTCGCTCAAAGGCAACAAGGGCAACCAGCAGTACGACGTCCCCGCGTCTCTCGACACCGCGAGTCTGTCGGGGGGTTCAGTCGTGATCTGGTGCCGCGCCTTCACCGTGTCGTTCGGCTCGGCGGCGCTGAGTTAGCTAGGGCTGAGTGAGCTGGCGCTGAGCTAGTCGACGCGAACGATGCCGTTCGGCGTCGAAAAGTGGGCAGCGATGAGACCGACGACGTCGTCGCCAGTCGGTACCCACTCGACCTCGACGTCATCGAGGGGATCGCCGTTCAGTGAGCCCAGCCACTCATTGACAACCGCGCCATCTCCGGCGATCTCAAGTTTTGTGATCTGAATATCGGTGCCGTTGCCGTAGCCGGGGCGCTCTTCTGGTTCGCAGTCCCAGTGGATGAAGAAGGGCAGCTGGGGATCCTCGAGCAGCTCGTTGATGCCGATCTGCTTCCAGTGCAGGTCGTAGCCGTCTGGGCGCCGACGGTGCCCATCAACGGCTTCGCGGCCGAGGCGGGTTTCGACAGTGGCCATCTCAGGAACCTCGACAACCCAGCCCAGCCAACCCCCGCCGTCCACGGCGCGCTTCTTGACCGCTCGGCCGAATGGGGCGGTGTCTGCTGCGGGGTGGTCGAGTGCGGCAACAACTTCGAGGTAGGCGCCACCGGCGAGTGGGAGCACAAAGTTGCGGGTGCCGAACCGTGGGTGCACACCACCGTCGGTGAAACCAGCGCCAAGTCGTGACCCAAGTCGTTGCACGACGTCAGCAAGATGATTGGTCGGTGCCGCGTATGAGAGGTGATCCAGCCGCATGTAGAGATACTGCCGAACGCCATTTCCCACCCCGAACTCGGGGTCGGGTTGGCCCTCAGACGGCCGTGCTTCGCGGGTCTTCAGGCGTGCTGCCGTCACCGCGCCCGTAGCGCAGCGCGAAGACGATGTGCCCGACCACCGCCAGGGTCAGAGCGAAGGCCGTCCAGTCGTGCACCCAGGTGGCATCGGTGCGGGTAGACGTGGGCCACGACCACCACCATCCGGTCATGATCGTGCCCGTGCCGATCAGCACGATCAGCGCGCCAAGGGTCAGCGCTGCATTTAGCTTCTGGCCGGCGTTGAATCGGGCGACGGGAAGGCGGCCGCTGCGTCGGTCTTTGGCGCGCAACCACTGGACGTCGGCTGGCGACCAGCGTTCGAGGTGCGCCACGTCGGCGCGGAATCGAGCCGAGAGCAGCCCGATCGCCAGCGGAAGGGGCGCGAGCAACCCGGCAGCCAGGTGCACGGTGCGCACCAGGTCACGACGCCCGATGGCGATCGACAACGTGTCGATCCACATGATGGCTGCCGTGGCGATGCCGATGCCGATGAGAGCGGCGAAGGCGCCATGCACGATGACCTCGGCCGTCGAGAAGCGACGCTCAGGCGACCGGTTCGTCGTTGCGTCCGTTGGACGCTCCGACATAGGCGTCGACGTCATATCCGCGCACCTCCCAGTAGCCGGGGTCGACGGCATCGACCAGCTCGATCCGGCTCAGCCATTTCAGCGACTTGTAGCCGTACATGGGCACCACGAGCAGCCGAACCGGCCCGCCATGGTCACGAGAGACCACTTCGCCATCAAGATGCGTGGCCACCATCACTTCGTCCTGCTCGACCTGGTCGAGGGTGAGCGACTCGGTGTAGGCGCCGTCGTGAGACTGGAAAGTGATCGCGCGGGCCGCGCTTTGCACGCCGACCGCGTCCAGGACGTCACGCAGCTGGACGCCCTGCCAGGCGACGTCGTCGACCCGCCAGCCCGTCACACACTGAAAGTCACGCGTCCACCTGGTCTGCGGCAGGTCGGCGATGTCGTCCCAGGTGAGGGTCATCGAGCGGTCAACGAGACCATCGACGCGTAGGCGGTAGTCGGCTGTTGACAGGTCAGGCTGCTTGGCGGTCACGGAGTAGTAGCGCCAGCCGCCCTCGCCTGGCACCAGGTCGGCAAGGCCGGTGGGGTCGACGCGGCGAACCGGCGAGAGGACCGCGTCGATGGCGCCCTGAAGCGGCCCGCCGAGTGCCACGCCGATGGCGCCGATGCCAATCACCGAGAGCACGATGCGCCGCCCGTAGGGGCGGGCCTCGCTCGCCTGGGGGACGGCTGCTTCCGGTTCCACCCCACCAGAATGCGCCGCTCGCACCCCAACGGCCAGACAGAACGCGGCTCAGGCCGACGTTTTCCCCAACTCGTAAGGACCGACCCGGTCCACAGATCGGGTCGCGTGCACCCACGCGTAGCCCCGAAGCAGAGACGGTTCGGGTATGAGCCTTCCAATGCCGGCGGCCGACGAGCCGCTCTTCTCACTGTCCAGCCCACCTGACGGGCGCCCCACTCTGCAGGTCAGTGGGCCAGCCCAAATTTTACAGGTCATCCCGTACCTGCTCGGCTTTCACCCAGAAGCCAGCGTCGTGCTCGTCGCGCTCACCGAAAAGACGATCGTGGTGAGTGCTCGGTTCGACCTCGAGGCCCCACCGCAGCTCGCTGAGTCGCTGTGCCATTCAGCAGCTGGCGCCGGCGCCGATCGGGTGATTGCCATCTTCTACGACGACGCCATCGCCGGCTGGCCATTGCCCCACGTCGAGTATCTAGAGGCTCTCGGCGAGATCTTCGCCCGGTATGAGCTGAGCGGTGTCGATGCTCTTGCAGTGGGAAAGGAGCGCTGGTGGTCGTACCTCTGTCAGGACCGCCCGGACTGCTGCCCCAGCGAGGGGACGCCACTCGATGAAGCGGGGGTCGCGGCCGCTGGCGCGGTCGCAGAGGGCTTGGTGGCGCTGCCTCGACGGTCTGACCTCGAGGCCGAGCTCGCGCCAGATCCGATCGGCACGGCCAGGGTGCTCACCTCGCTCCTCGAGCTCGGCGACGCGCTTGACGATCGACCAGACCTCGTGTTGCGGGCAGCTGACTGGGCGGTCGTCCGTCGCTTTGTGAGAAGGGCTCGACGAGGAGCCGGACGACCGACTCCTGATGTGGCTGCACACGTGCTCTGGGCCCTCCAGGACCGAGCGGTCCGCGATGCCACCGTTGGCTTCTTGGTCTCCCGTCCAGACCCTGAAGTCTCGCTGGCCTGGCGAGAACTGGTCCGGGTCGCTCCTCCGTTCTGGCGGGCACCGGTCGCCACAATCTATGCGCTCTGGTGCTTTGCCGAGGGCAGCGGAGCGCGCACGAACATCGCTCTCGACCTCGCGCTTGACGCCGATCCCGACTACACGATGGCGCAGCTGCTCGCCGAGGCCCAAGGCGGTGGCATCAACCCGTTCGAGTTCATCACCGACGTAGCCGGCGAGTGCCAGCGGGTGGGGCGACGCATAGAACGCAAGCGGCCGCCGTGGGGACGCCGTTCAGCCGAGTAGCTGGCACCGAGGCACGCAGATTCGGCGTGATGATGGCCGATCTGCGTTTCGGGCGGTAGCGTTCGGCCGTGGCTGAGCAGTGGACCCTTCTGACCAATCATGGTCGGGTTCTCCTGATCATCGCCGATGATGCTGACGTTCGCTTGCGCCATGTTGCGGCGTCCGTGGGTATCACCGAGCGTTCGGTGCAGATGATCGTCGCTGACCTCGAAGATGCCGGCTATCTCAGCCGTGAGCGCCGGGGCCGGCGCAACCACTACTCGGTCAACTCGAGCAAACACTTCCGGCACCCCCATGAGGCCGACCACAGCGTCGCAGAGCTGCTCGACCTTTTCGTCGACCGCAAGGTGTCTCGCGGCGACGCGTCGCCGACGTAGCCGTTCGTAGGCGCGCAGTTCCGCTCGGTAGCAGCGTTGCGCCAGGTGGGTCGCCGCCTGTGGATCGCCAGTGCGTGTGCCTGGGGCGGCCCTACGCTCCGGCCCATGGTCTGGGGCAGACGCACATCGTCACCGCCGCCGAGCGCACCTCGTTCGGTGCTCTCCGCAGCGTTGGCTGGGCTGCTGGCCGCTGCTGCTCTGTCCCTTGGCGCGGCTCTGTTGCCGACCGCTGCCGCACTGGCAGCGGTCCCCTGTGTGGGCGCCGACTGTGATGTCGTCGCTGACCCCGACAACGCTCAGTACGTAGGGACGGGAGGACTGCTGCTGCCCGCAGACAGCTTCACCGGCACTGATGCCGATCGCACCGATGCGGCGACGTGCCCCGAGTGTCGGTGGGCGCTACTGCCGATGTGCCGCGGTGACGGACAGGCAGGTGACGTGGCCTGCGGTGGCGCGGCGACGTCCTGCCCGCCAGGTCAGTTCCGGCGCATCGTGCTGCTGCTGAGGCCTGGGGACACCGAGTGGCAAGAGGTGGGATTGGTCTGCTTGGCCGGCGGTGCCCCGACGACGGTCGACGATGTCTCCTCCGAGCTTGCCGATCTGGTCGTCGAGGACGTCCCCCCGCTCGAACCATCGATGCAGCCAGATGGCGGCACGTTGATCGGACTGCCCGCAGTCTTTGCCACTGGTCAGCCTCGTACTTTGGGTGAGCGGGCGTTCACGCTGATTGGGTTCGAGATCGTGCTCGACGGGCGCGCCACCTGGGCGTGGGACTTCGGCGACGGCGCGGCGCTGGCCAGTGACGACCCCGGAGGCGCGTGGCCCGACATGTCGGTCAGCCACGCATACGGGCGCGCCGGCGTCTACCCGGTGTCGGTCAGCAGCACCTGGGATGCGTGGTTCACCGTGGACGGCATGGGCCCATGGCCGGTCGGCGGCGCACCCGTGATTCAGGTAGCCAGCCCACCCCAGGTGCGGGTTGCCGCGGCGAGAGCGGAGTTAGTGGTGGGCTGAGATGCTGGCCCGGCCCGCTCAGGTGGGGTAGCGTCCGGCCAGGCGCCCTCGTGAAGTGTGGGACCACTTGGCCCAGCTGCCAGAAGGTGCTGTGAGTGGCCGAGGAGGTCTGCATGGGGACGATCGTGGTGGGCTACGTACCGAGCCCAGAGGGCGAAGCCGCTCTGGACCGAGCCGTCGATGAGGCTCAGTTGCGAGGCAGCAGCCTGTTGGTCGTTAACTCGCAGCGCGGGGGCCGAACCGCCGACTACGAAGAGATGGCTCTCACCAATGAGCAGGTGCAGATCATCCATGACCGGCTCCACGCTGCTGGGGTCGAGCACGACGTGCGGGGACTGATCCGGGGAAACGACCCAGCCGACGACTTGGTGGCCATCGCTGAAGAGGCGTCAGCCGAGATGATCGTGATCGGGCTCCGCCGCCGCACCCCCGTCGGAAAGCTGATCATGGGCAGCAACGCGCAGCGCATCCTCTTGGACGCCAACTGCCCTGTTCTGGCTGTCAAACGCGTCGAAGGCTGACATCGGCGGGGGAAGATCGGCGCCCGTCTGGGTGTTGACTACAATGTCCACTGCTGCGCCTTTGAGGGCGGGCCTACGGGAGCCGGCCCACGGTCACCCAGGGTCAGCCACCACCCCCGTCGCAGCAGCGGAAGTCCGCACCCCCCGTTACGCGTCCCTGCCTGACGGCTGCCCGCACCCTGCAAGGAGGCAACCGCTCCTATGAGCGCTGCTCGCAAGACTGCCACTAAAGCGGCCAAGGCCCCTGCCAAGAAGTCCGCCGCCAAGAAGGCGACCCCAAAGGCATCCACCAAGACCAAGTCAGCGGCGACGAAGTCGACCGCCAGGAAAGCTGCGCCCGTGAAGAAGGCTCCGACCAAGGTGGCCGCCAAGAAGGCTGCCCCGGCAAAGAAAGCTGCCGTGAAGGCACCGGCGAAGAAGGCTGCGCCCGTAAAGAAGGTGGCCGCCAAGAAGGCTGCGCCCGTGAAGAAGGTGGCCGCCAAGAAGGCTGCCCCGGCAAAGAAGGCTCCCGTCAAGGCCACCGCCAAGAAAGGCTCGGGCAAGGGCGCGTCCAAGGCTGATACCGCGACCGTCGAGATCCCGGTTGCTGACGACGGCATGCCCGTGAGCGATGAAGAGGTTGCTGAGGAAGTAAAGAAAGAGACCGAAGAAAAGGGCTACGTCATCTCGCACCGCGACGAGTCCGACGAGCCGGTCCAGCAGGTCACCGTCGCCGGCGCCACCGCCGACCCGGTCAAGGACTACCTGAAGCAGATCGGAAAGGTCGCCCTGCTCAACGCTGAGCAAGAGGTCGACCTTGCCAAGCGCATCGAAGCTGGTCTGTTCGCCGAAGAGAAGCTGAACGGCACCAAGAAGCTCTCGGCGAAGATGCATCGCGAGCTCGAGTGGATCGCCGAAGACGGTCGTCGGGCCAAGGACCACCTGCTCGAAGCCAACCTTCGCCTCGTTGTCTCGCTGGCCAAGCGCTACACCGGACGCGGCATGCTCTTTCTCGACCTGATCCAAGAGGGCAACCTCGGTTTGATCCGCGCTGTCGAGAAGTTCGACTACACCAAGGGCTACAAGTTCTCGACCTACGCGACGTGGTGGATCCGGCAGGCGATCACCCGCGCGATGGCCGACCAGGCGCGCACGATTCGTATCCCGGTGCACATGGTCGAGGTCATCAACAAGCTCGCGCGCGTCCAGCGTCAGATGCTGCAGGACCTTGGTCGCGAACCCACTCCGGAAGAGCTCGCCAAAGAGCTCGACATGACGCCTGAGAAGGTCGTCGAGGTGCAGAAGTACGGTCGCGAGCCGATCTCGCTGCATACCCCGCTCGGTGAAGACGGCGACAGCGAGTTCGGTGATTTGATCGAGGACTCCGAGGCCGTCGTTCCGGCCGACGCTGTGTCGTTCACGCTGCTGCAGGAGCAGTTGCACGCTGTGCTCGACACGTTGTCTGACCGCGAGGCGGGTGTCGTCTCGATGCGGTTCGGCCTCACCGACGGACAGCCGAAGACGCTCGACGAAATCGGCAAGGTCTACGGCGTCACGCGTGAGCGGATCCGTCAGATCGAGAGCAAGACGATGAGCAAGCTGCGTCATCCGAGCCGCTCACAGGTGTTGCGCGACTACCTCGACTAACCCAAGAACGACGCATTCACCCGCGCTCCCGCAACATATTCCGCATTCATGCTGTGGAGTTCTGCTCCTTGAGGCAGGAGGTCGAACTCGGCAGCCTCTTCAAGGTCTGGTGTTCGACGTACGAGGCCCGGGATCGAGATGAGCGAAAGAGCGTCCCAGACAACGATCTCAGGCGGTCGCTCGGATATCCGAGATCGACGTTTCCATCGCCAGCCTTGCGATGGGTTGCCCTCTGGGCGTCGCGCTTGCGGACGCTGCTTGCCCCCGGCTGCATGTCTTACCTGGCCGAGCGATGGGCGGGGCGAGCCTCGAGGGAGTTGTGCCCCAAACGCCCTGCGTCTGAGCCGCCGTCAACCTTGGACGGGAAGGGTATGGTTCTCGATCTCGGAGAGCGTGGGGCGTTGACTGTTCACTTTTCACCGCCGAAACTGACCAGTTTTCGCCCGTCGTCGACACTCCCCACCAGAGGTCGACTGAGATGCTCGGTCAATGAGGATGAACTACAGGCGAAAATTATCGCCTCTTGCTGTCAGAAGTCACGCATCGGCAACGATGTCGGATGTGTGCGCCTTCTTTGTTTCGTTGGACTGGCGAGCTAGTTCGCGCTCGTACATCAAGGGGTGACATGACAACACCAGCTGGTTGGTACCCAGATCCGACTCAGCCCACGTACCAGCGCTATTGGGATGGTCAGC
>JBDTTS010000094.1:0-8128 GCA_039930525.1 Actinomycetes bacterium
CTGAACCCATGGCAACCGATTACGACACCCCCCGCAAGACCGACGACGAGCTCTCTGAGGACAGCCTCGAGGAGCTCAAGGCTCGCCGCGCCGATCTTGCCTCCTCGACCGTCGATGTTGACGAGACCGAGTTGGCGGAGTCGCACGAGCTGCCCGGTGCTGACCTGTCTGGCGAAGAACTGACGGTGCGCGTCGTCCCCAAACAAGAGGACGAGTTCACCTGCTCACGATGCTTCTTGGTCCATCACCGCAGCCAGTTCGCCAAGAAGTCGGGCGGACAGCCGGTCTGCAAAGACTGCGCCTGACGCCAGCCTGCGACTGACATCGGCTCAGCCAGCCGAGGCACGACCCTAGATAGCCTTTGCCCGTTGCGTCGCCCAGTTCTTGGCGACGGCGACAGTTGCGGCGCTGACGGCTGCAAACACCAAGATCTCTGGCAAGGAGTTGTCGTCATCGTCATTCGGGTCGGTGCCGCGCACAAATCGCCACCCGGCGCTGACCACCTTCTGTGCCACGAGCCCAGCCGCGAGTGCGGCGAGCGTGATCACCACCTGCGGGGGACCGGCTGAGTCCTCAGACGTGCTCATGGGGTTCCTTTCTCGACAGACGGCGCTCGGAGCGATCCTGTCACGCCTGGAGGGTTGGCGTCGTCGGAGGCCGGGTCAGCTTCGTGCTGGAGGGCAGCAGCGAGGCGATCGGGAAACCGGGTCGAGATGAACCAGTAGGGCGTCGGATCGTGGATGTCCTTGACGCCGACGCTGACCGCGGTAGAGACCCATCCGCGCATCATCAGGTAGGCGCGCGGGTCTGCCCCTGGTCCGCGCCGCACCTTGGCCGCTGCGGTGTCGAGGGACTCCACAACTCCGATGGCATCCCACGGCAGATGCGCCGGGCCGGCCGTGAGCCCTCGGTCGTCGACGACGACGGTGGCGGACACGCGCAACAGACCCAGCGATGCCAGGGCGAAGGCCGCGAGACCGACGCCGACGCCCACGGACGTGTTGATCGCCGATCCGTACGCCAGCGCCAAGGTGAGCGCCCAGAACGCCGCCACCACCCAGAACCACGCGGGCGCGCCAAGTCGCTCTCTGTAGCGGGGGTCGGCGGTCGGTGGCACGACTCCAGGGTGGCACCCGTCAGACGCCCGCGCGCGGGTAGGGTCCGAGCGTGACCGAGCAGCCAGCCCGAAGGCGCCCCATCGAGCCACCCGCCCACGCCGTTCCCCCAGTCCGGCACGTCGACGCCCCGCCGCCTGGCACCTCACTAGGCAGCCACTACCGGCAGTGCTTCGGCTGCGGCCCTGACCACCCAACCGGGCTTCATCTTTCGCTCACGGCCGGTGAGGGCTGCACGATTCACGCCGAGCTGCTGGTCACCGAGCACCACCAGGGGGCACCAGGCTTGGCCCACGGAGGACTGCTTGCCGCTGCCTTCGACGAGGCCCTCGGCGCCGTCACATGGCTGCTGCGCGTCCCCGTCGTCACCGTCCATCTCGAGACCGACTACCGCCAACCCGTGCCAGTCGGCTCGACGCTGTCGGTCGACGCCGAGTGCTACGCGGCCGCTGGGCGCAAGATCTATTCGCGCGCTGCCGGCCACCTGGTGGCCGAGGACGGGACGCCCGGTGCGCTCGCGGTCAGCGCCCGCTCGACCTTCGTTTCGGTTCCGCTCGAGCACTTCCGCAACCACGGGCGGGCCTCTGACATCGACAGCTTCGTGGCCAGCCACGACGAGACCGAAGTGCTGCACGCCTTCGAGGTGAACCCGTGACGTCTGAGCTGCCACAGCGGGGCGCTGTCGACGTGCTCATCCTGCGTCTCGACCCTGATCTCCCCGTGCCTACCTATGCGCACCCCGGCGATGCTGGCCTTGACTTGCTCTCGACCGTCGACGCAGAGGTGGCTCCGTTTCAACGCCTGCTGCTGCCGACAGGCATAGCCCTTGCTCTGCCTGACGGCTATGCGGGATTCATCCATCCGCGCAGCGGTTTGGCGATCCGTGAGGGGCTCACGGTCGCCAACGCGCCCGGCACCGTGGACGCCGGCTCCCGCGGAGAGATCAAGGTGGCAGTGGTCAACCTCAACCCGTCCCGAGCGGTCGACATCCGACGCGGCGATCGAATCGCCCAGCTGGTGGTGCAGCGGGTCGAGCGCGCGGTCTTTCATGAGGTCGAGCGACTGCCTGGGTCGGCACGGGCCAGCGGCGGATTTGGGTCGACCGGCCGGTCGGCCGATACAGGACAGGATCAGAGTCAGTCAGTACCAGGAGGCAGTCCCGATGTCGCTATTTCGTAAGAAGTCGCCAACGCCCGAGGAACAGGCCTTCCAATCAGCGCTCAGCGAGCAGTTCGACCGTCCCGACGGCGACGACGGGGATGACCCCGCTGACGACTCTGCCGAGCCGGAAACCGACGTGGCACCAGACGACGACGGCATCACCCGTCTTGACTTCGGCGCGCTCAGGGTGCCCGGCGTTGACGGCATGGAGGTGCGCGCCGAGCTCGACGACGAGCAGCAGGTGGTGGGGGTCGCCGTCATGCTCGACGAGACAGTGCTTCAGCTGCAGGCGTTCGCCGCTCCGAAGTCGGAGGGGCTCTGGGACGAGGTGCGTCAAGAGATTGCCGAAGGCATTCGCGGCGGACAAGGGAAGGCGCGCGAGGTCGACGGCCCCTTCGGCCGTGAGCTTCAGGCCGAGGTGGTCGTTGCCGCTGAAGACGGCGCAGAAGGACGGCAGTCGGTCCGGTTCATCGGACGCGACGGCGAGCGTTGGTTCTTGCGCGGGGTGGTCACTGGGGCTGGTGTCGCAGATGCCGCGCGCGCTCAGGGCGTCGAGTCGGTGTTCGAGGGCGTCCGGGTCGAGAGGGGCACTCATGCGGCGCCGCCCCGGGATCCGCTCCCGCTCTCGCTCCCAGACAACGCATCAACCGAGGGCGGACCTCAAGGGGTCGACGACCCGAGCGAGGCGTGACCTGAGTCGCGACGGCAGCCGAGTAGCCTTGCCCGTTGTGGTCACCGGAACTTCCTCCCAGCGACGCTCTGCCTGGTGGCAACGGCTCGCCGACCGACTCGCGCCGAGCGCCGACACCATCGAGGCCGACGAGCTGCGTCAGCGCTTCGATGCACTGAGCGCGACGTCGATCGTTGACGCGCCGCTCGCGGTCAGCGTCCGCGTTGCGGGGACGGTGCGGTCGCTGACGCTGCGGTGCCGATCCCAGGTGCCAGCGCTAGAGGTCGACCTCTATGACGGCAGCGACGTGCTCACCCTGGTCTTTCTGGGACGCCGGGCCATTCGTGGCATCACACCCGGCCGAGATCTCATCGCGTCCGGTCGGGTGACGCGTAGAGGCTCCGCGTACGTCATGTACAACCCCACCTACGAGCTGTTGCCGGTCGTCGCGTGACTGACCCGGTGGACGACGCGCACGAAGCTAGCGACCCAAACGACGGGCACGACGAGCACCGCGACGCGGTCGGGGTCGATCTCAAGGATGCCCTCGGGGGCAAACTCGGTGTCGCCGAGAGTGGCCTGCCGAGTGCGGTCTTCATCATCGTCTTCACCGTCAACGGTCAGGTGCTGGCGCCTGCGTTGTGGGCGGCGCTGGCGACTGCTGCCGTGATGACGGTCGTCCGGATCATCAAGCGCGAGTCGCTGAAGTACGCCCTTGGTGGCATGTTCGCCGTCGCACTGTCAGCTTTCATCGCTTCGCGGACGGGTAACGCAGCCAACTTCTACCTTCCTGGGCTGATCTGGCAGGGCGGGTACGCCATCGTCTACCTCACCTCGATCGTCGTTGGTTGGCCACTGATCGGTGTCATTCTCGGCCCGTTGCTCGGCGAGGGGTTGACCTGGCGTGACGACCCCGCGCGGCGTCGCGCATACAGCCAGGTCACTTGGCTCTGGTTCGGCATGTTCGCCCTTCGTTTCGCCGTGCAGCTACCCCTCTACCTGCTTGACATGACCGTGGTGCTCGGCTGGGTGAAGCTAGCGATGGGATGGCCGATCTTCGCGCTGGTGGCGTGGATGAGCTACCTCATCCTCACCAAGGCTCCGCCGCCGCGCCCGCGGCCCGTGACGGACGAGACCGGCGAGACCGCTATCGACGAGGATGCGGGCTGAACGCTTGCTGCACCTCGTCCTCGGACTCCGCTGACGTCACGAACAGCAGCTCGTCACCAGCTTCCAAGGGATCGTCGGGGGTCGGTGTGATGACCCGGCGGTCGCGGACGATGGTGACCAGCGTCGTGTCGGCCGGCAGCAAGACATCGCCAACGCTCAATCCGACAACGGGTGAGTCGTCGGGCAAGGTCAGCTCGACGAGGTTGGCATCGCCTTGTTCGAACTCCATCAGGCGCACCACATCACCGACGCTCACGGCCTCTTCGACGAGCGCTGACAACAGCCGGGGCGTAGAGACGGCGACGTCGACGCCCCATCCTTCGTTGAAGAGCCACTCGTTCTTGGGGTGGTTGACGCGCGCAACGACCCGAGGCACGCCGTACTCGGTCTTGGCGAGCAGCGAGATCACCAGGTTGACCTTGTCGTCGCCGGTGGCGGCGATAGCAACCTGGCACGACTGCAGCTGTGCCTCGTCGAGTGAGGAGATCTCGCATGCGTCGCCCTGCAACCACGTCGCCGCCGACAGATCGGTGCGGTATGTCGAAATCTCGGGGTCGATGAGCAGCACTTCATGGTCGTGGCCCAAGAGCTCGGCGGCGATGGAACGACCGACCTTGCCGGCTCCGGCTATCGCGACGCGCATCTAGAGTCCTTCCGGTGCCCGGGTGACGGCTTCTGCGGCTCGCTCGGCGTCGGTACTGACAAGAAGCGCATGCACGATGTCACCCTCTTGAATGACGGTGCTGGCCGTCGTCAGCTGACCGTTGCCTATCCGGGTGATGTAGCCGACCTTGATGCCGCACTCCTGCTCGAGTCGTGCGTAGGTGTCGCCGACCCATTCGGGGGCAACGGGTAGCTCGGCCAGGCTGACCTGTCCGCTGGGGTCGCGGTAGTCCTCGTGAAGACCTCCTGGCATCAGGCGCCGCAGCACCCGATCAGCTGTCCAGCGAACCGTTGCCACCGTGGGGATGCCCAGGCGCTGGTAGATCTCAGCGCGTCGCGGGTCGTAGATGCGCGCCACCACGGTCGAGACGCCGAAGTTCTCACGGGCGACCCTGGCCGAGACGATGTTGGAGTTGTCGCCGCTGCTGACCGCGACGAAGGCGTCGGTGCGCTCGATACCGGCTTCTAGCAGGGTGTCGCGATCGAACCCGACGCCGGTCACCGTGATGCCCCCGAAAGCTGACCCCAGGCGCCGGAAGGAGGCGGGATCTTGATCGACAACGACGACCTCATGGCCGGTCCCGTCCAGCTCGATGGCCAGCATCGACCCCACGCGGCCACAGCCCATGATTACTACATGCACAGGCTCACGGTAGCGGTCGCCCGTGCGAGCGTTGCACAGGCGTAGGCTTCGCGCCCGTGGCCTCCCTGACGTCTGTCTTCAAGCGCGCGCTGGTGGGGCGTCCGCAGTCGAGTGCCAAGCTGAACGACACGCTGCTTCCAAAGCGCATCGCCCTGCCGGTCTTCGCCAGCGACGCCCTCTCGTCAAACGCGTACGCGACCCAAGAGATCTTGCTCGTCCTCTCGTTGGGCGGCCTCACCTACTTTCACTATGCTCCGTGGGTTGCCGCAGGGGTTGTGTTGGTCTTCTTCGTTGTGGTGGCGTCCTACCGCCAGAACGTACATGCGTACCCCTCTGGCGGAGGCGACTACGAGAACGTCAGCGTGAACCTCGGACCCAATGCTGGGGTCGTCGTTGCCAGTGCGTTGCTGGTCGACTACGTCATGACCGTTGCTGTCTCAATCGCGGCGGCCGTCGACAACATCGGCTCTGCGTTCGAGCCGGCCCATGAGCACGTGGTGGTGATGGCGGTCATCTTGATCGCGGTCATCACCTTCCTGAACCTCCGAGGCGTCCGCGAGTCTGGTACCGCGTTCGCCATCCCCACGTACGCGTTCATGGTCGCGATCTTCCTGATGGTGGGCTGGGCGATCGTGCGCCTGCTGTCGGGGACTGAGTTGCGCGCCGAGAGCGCTGACTGGACGTTGGTGGCTGAGAACACGTTCACCGGGTTGGCGCTGATGTATCTGGTCGCGCGTGCGTTCACGTCCGGAACGACAGCGCTCACCGGCGTTGAGGCCATCAGCAACGGCGTGCCTGCCTTCCAGAAGCCGAAGTCGAAGAACGCGGCAACCACGCTTTTGCTGCTGGGCGTCATCTCGATGACGATGTTCGCGTCGATCACCTGGCTGGCCCTAGAAACCGGTGTCCAGGTATCAGACAACAACGCCGACCTAATCGGCCTGCCGGCTGGCGAAAGCCAGAAGACCGTCATCGCCCAGGTGGCCGGTGCTGTCTTCAGCAACGCTCCGGTGTTGGCGATCATCGTTTCGGCCGCTACCGCGCTGATCTTGGTGCTGGCTGCCAACACTGCCTTCAACGGCTTTCCGGTGCTCGGCTCGATCCTGGCCCGCGACGGTTATCTGCCGCGCCAGCTGCACACCCGTGGTGACCGGTTGGCCTTCAGCAACGGCATCTTGGCGCTGTCGGGCATGGCGATGGTGTTGGTGGTGATCTTCGACGCCGACGTGTCCAAGCTGATTCAGCTCTACATCGTGGGAGTGTTCCTCTCGTTCACATTGAGCCAGATCGGCATGGTCAAACACTGGACGCGCTACCTCGCCATCGAGCCCGATCCGGTGGCCAGGGCCAAGATGCGTCGCGCGCGGATCGTGAACTCAGTGGGTCTGGTTCTCACTGGTTCGGTGCTTGTCGTCGTGCTGCTGACCAAGTTCACGCGGGGCGCATACCTCGCGGTGATCGCGATGGTCGTGCTGTTCATCTTGATGAAGGGAATCAGCCGGCACTACAGCAACGTCGCCGAAGAGCTGAAGGCTGATGCGTCGACCGAGCTCTTGCCGGCCCGCATTCATGCGGTGGTGTTGGTGTCGAAGCTGCACAAACCAGCGTTGCGGGCGTTGGCTTATGCGCGGGCGTCCCGCCCGGCGACGCTTGAGGCAGTGACGGTCAGTGTTGATCCGTCTGAGTCAGAGGCGCTGCTCGCTGAATGGGACGAACGCGGCATACCGGTGCCGCTTCGCGTGCTTGACTCGCCGTACCGCGAGGTCACTCGGCCGGTGGTCGACTTCGTGAAGGCCAAGCGCCAGGACAGCCCGCGCGACATCGTCGACGTGTACGTGCCCGAGTACGTCGTCGGTCGCTGGTGGGAGACGCTGCTGCACAACCAGAGCGCTCTGCGGCTCAAGACCCGACTTCGGTTCACACCCGGTGTCGTGGTGGTCTCGGTTCCGTACCAGCTGAGGTCGTCCAAACTGATCGCCGATCGCCCCGAGACTTTCGGTGCGGGGTCAGCCAGGCGCGGGGAACCCACCCCAGAGGAAGCAGAGCGCAACGTGTCTCAGGAGTCTCAGGAGTTGGAACAGTGACCGAAGGTGTCGCCGAGCTGCAGGTGGGCGACGAACTGACGGTCACTGTCGGCCCGGTGGCCCATGGTGGACATTGCGTCGCTCGCCACGACGGCCGCGTGCTCTTCGTCCGCCACGTGCTGCCTGGCGAGCTGGTGCGGGTGCGGGTGCATGAACGCGGTCAGAAGGGGCGCTTCTTTCGCGCCGAGCTGCTCGAGGTGCTCGAGCCGTCACCAGACCGGGTCGAGCCCCCGTGCAAATACGCAGGCACATGCGGTGGATGTGACTTCCAGCATGTCGCGGGTGACGCACAGCGCCGACTCAAGGCTCAGATCGTGAACGAGCAGCTGAGCAGACTGGGCAAGCTAGACGTGACGGAGATCGCTTGGTCGGGTGTCGTCGATGCCCTGCCGGACGTCGATCCCACCCGCCCTGGCCTCGCTTGGCGTACTCGGGTGCGGTTCGCCGTCGACGCCGAAGGACAGGCTGGTCTGCTTCGGCATCGGTCGCACGAGGTGGTGCCGATCGACGACTGTTTGATTGCGCACCCGCTCGTCGATGCTCGCGAGATCACGACGACCCAGTGGCCAGGAGTCGATGAAGTGTCGGTGACCGCGTCACCTGAGACCGACGACCGCAGCGT